>JAZRWV010000179.1:0-10197 GCA_045599925.1 Myxococcota bacterium | reverse complement strand
TGTATTGGCCGTCGGCCAATAGCCATGCCCTCCCAAAATCCATATAAAAACGTGTCGTGACACGTCTCTCACAACGCGGCAAAAGGCCGTATGCGCCACCAGCGCATAGGCCGCCGCATCGCATGGCGTATTGGCCAAAGGCCAATAGCCATGCCCCAAAAATCATCAACGAAGCTGATACGATTCAAGCCCCAGAATCGTATCAACACTATGTAAAAAGTCATCCGTCAGATTCACGCGATAGGGCAAACGCATCTGCGCATCCACGTTATCACATTCAAACTTGAGATACGCAAACGTGTTTCCTTCATTTTCGGACATGGAAAGCAATGATTCGAGCTTTTTCACGTCCTCTTCTGAATGATCCTGCGTAATGACAAACTGAATATGCGAAATGCGCTTTGCACGAACTTCCGAAAGCAGTTCCACGGAATCCACCATGATTTCCGCCTTTCGGTTGTCCTCTTCACCATCGCTCTCACCCTCGAATTTGACAGACCCCGTCAGCACAACCGGCTTGTCTGAACTGAATTTATCATCGCCAATTCTTTCAAGCGTTTTCTGAAAACAAACGAACTGAACCTGACCACTCAAATCCTCAAGGGTGCCACTGGCTAGTTTAAAACCTGACTTCGTCGTGCGAACAGAAGCGCCTTTAAACAAGCCGCAAAGCGTCACTTTGGTGCGTTCCGACAAATTGATCAGTTCATTGGCGTGATGCGACGAAAACTGTTCAACTTCCTGTCGATAATGATCAAGTGGATGCCCGGAAACGAAATAGCCGATGAGATTAAACTCATTTTCAAGAACCGTCTCTTCAGGCCATGGCGTGGCTGGCGTATATTTGTCGTCCAGAGAGGAAGCCTGCGCAGGTGCGGCTTTCGAAAATAGAGAAAATAGGGACGTCTGGCCGGCTGAACGATCCTCACGGGCCTGTTTGCTGCGATCGAGCGCATTCTGAACGCTCGCAAACATCGATGCTCGGGCAGCACCGATATCGCCAATATGACGCAACTTTTTTGGCCAAATCGAATCAAAAGCCCCCGTCATAATCAGACTTTCGATGACTTTTTTATTCACACCGGCATCAACGCGGTTGCAGAAATCAAACAGACTCTTGAATGCACCTTCTTTTCTGCGCGTTTCAAAGACGGATTTAAGAGCGGCTTCCCCCACACCTTTAATACCGGCCAAACCAAATCTGATATGCCCATCCACAACACTGAACATCATTTCTGATTCATTGATATCCGGCGGAAGAATTTTGATGTTATTCTTCTTCGCATCGTTAATCGTACGAATGACTTTGGACGGGTTGTCCTGGTCGCAGATCAGGTGTGCGGCGCAATGCTCTACCGGATAATAATATTTGAGATATGCTTCCTGATAAGTGATGAGTGCATAGGCAGCAGAGTGTGATTTGTTAAAGCCATATCCGGCAAATTTTTCAATGAGGTCAAAGATGTAACCAGCCTGTTCGCCATCAACACCATTTTTCACGGCACCATCGACAAAGCCAACGCGCTGCTGCGCCAGCAATTCCGGCTTTTTCTTACCCATGGCTCGACGCATGATGTCTGCACGACCGAGTGAAAAACCAGACAAAATCTGGCCCGCCTGCATGACCTGTTCCTGATAGACGAAAACGCCATAGGTTTCCTTTAAAATGGATTCAAGACGCGGATGAGGATATTCGATTTCGCGAATCCCGTGCTTGCATTCCACGAACTGATCGACCATGCCGGACCCCATCGGACCAGGTCGGAACAACGCAACCGCAGCAATAACATCCTCAAAACATGAAGGCTTGAGCTTCATCATCAGTTTTGTAAAACCAGCTGATTCAATCTGAAACACATTAGCCGTACGACCCGAAGAAATCATGTGATAAATCTTCTGATCATCAAGCGGAATCATGCTTAAATCAAGAGGCTCATCGTTATGAGCGTTTCGGGTCTGATTGACAAAATGAACCGCATATTTCAGCGTCGTCAGGGTTTTTAATCCCAGAAAGTCGAACTTAATCAGACCAGCTTCCTCGACTTCTGTTTTGGCATACTGGGCAACATATTCACCATGCGCACCGCGAAATACGGGGACATAATCCCATAATGGCCCTTCGGAAATAACGATACCTGCTGCATGCATCCCCGTCTGGCAGAACAGTTCCTCGACTTGCTGTGCCAGAGTATAAAGCTGATCGTTTTTCAGATCTAAATTGCGCCATTCGGTAACTTTGGGTTCGCGTTCAAGCGTTGATTTAAGATTTATCTTCAAATCATCGGTTGGAACAAGCTTCGTGATTTCGCGAAGCTCGGATGGCAAAAAATTCATGACACGGCCGACACTGTTCAATGCCGCTTTGGCTTTGAGCGCTCCAAAGGTCGCGATCTGAGCCACATTGTTGATGCCGTAATGCTCGCGAACATAAGCAATCGTTTCCGTTCGGCGATCCATGCAAAAGTCGACGTCAAAGTCCGGCATTGATACGCGTTCCGGGTTCAGAAATCGCTCAAACAGCAGGGAAAACGGCATCGGATCGATATCAGTAATCGTCATCGAATAGGCAACAATGGAACCTGCACCGGAACCACGCCCGGGACCAACCGGGATGTCGTGCATCTTCGACCAATGGATAAAGTCCCACACAATGAGGAAGTATCCCGGGAAATCCATATATGTGATGACGCCTATTTCCCGTTCAAGTCGTTTCCAGTAGACATCTTCATCGACAACTTTTCCGGCTTTTTTAAATGCTTTCAGACGTTTGACAAGACCGGTTCTCGCAACTTCCTTAAAATATTCATGGACACCGGTTCTCGCATCTGTGATGTGGTTTTCTTCAAGAAACTCTTTGGGTGTATGAAACTGCGGCAAAAAAGCCGGTCCAAGTCGAACATTGGCATCTGCTTCTGCCGCAATTCTCAGCGTATTTTCACAGGCTTCCGGAACATCCTTAAACGCCTCGTACATTTCTTCATCTGTTTTGAGATAGAAATCATCGACGACGTATTCCTTGAGAGTATCGATATCGACGCGTTTTTCCAGAGCCATACAGACGAGAACTGCATGCGCAAGTGCCTCATCTTTTTTGATGTAATGCACGTCATTGGTCGCGACCAGTGGCAGATCATATTTTTTGGAAAGCTGTTTATAGCATTCGTTGACCATTTTGGTTGGTTCAAACGAATTATCCATGATTTCGAGGTAATACTGTCCTGGTTCAAACGTGTCGCGCATCATTTTGACGACACCATCGACATCACCTTTGCGCATGACTGTTTGGGCAAGTTCACTACCAAGATCGCCACTCAAAATGGTGAGACCTTCGGCGCGTTCTTTCAGCCATTCGAACTGAATCGTCCCAATCCCGCGCAGTTCATCGTAGTTCTGAATGTGCGCCATGCTCATGAGATCGAGTGCATTCAGATAGCCTTTATTGGTGCGGCAAATCGCCGTTAAATGATACATCTTGTCAGGACTGTCCGGATGCAAATGCGTAATATTGAATTCACATCCAATAATCGGTTTGATCCCAACTTTTTTGCATCGATCAATGAAATCAACCGTGCCGTGCATGACCCCATGATCGGTAATCCCCACGGCTTTGACCGGTCTTTGGGCTATTTCAGAAAGGAGATCCGGAACCGGCAAATGATGATCATTGCCAATTCGAACGGCTCCATCGAGAATGCTATATTGGGTATGAACATGAAGATGGACAAAACCGTTCATTTTATCCTCGAATTTTATAGACGAAAAGCTGATGAATTACATGGCCAACACCATAACGCGATCTGGTGAAAGTCCATACAAATGCCCTATTCGCGTTATGGTGTCGCCATTTTTTGTTTTACCAGAAGTTCCTGAATGTACTGATCGCGGAACAAAGCTCTTTTATCTGCAGTAATACTTTCAATAGCAACTTGACGAGCCTTTTCCTCATTCATGGGAGCCGCTTCTTTTTTCCATTCAGGAATGACAAAAGCTACCCAATCCCCAGAGCAGGCAATCGACCGATTCAACGGTCGTCCAATATTTGCTTCTGACAATACTTTTATAGCCTCAGGACATGAAAACAAAAGTCCATCTTCTGCCGTAAAAGGCCCCATCTGAGCCAAAACGTCCTTATTTTCACTCATATTTGTCGCGAAAATATAGTTGAATTTCTTGGCACTGATTGAATGTCCATCAATGTTGCGAGTCAATGGACCCGGAACGAGTGTCGTACGATCAAGTGGTGGAGGATCCATAAAGTTGTATCCCATTTGAGCTCCATTTGCCATTCCATGAACAGCAATCAAAATTGGAATCTTCTGCTCATTCTTAACCAGGGCATAATTAACGGTATAAGCCGCTGGTTCAATGACCTTTTCCGGGTGTGCACTCAACCATGCATCGATTTCAGACTGTTCAATGACATAGTTCGGATATGGAATTGCTGCAATATTGCGTGCAGCAAGGGCCTCTTTTATTGCGAAGCTGCGCTCTGCTTGCGAAAGAACGCCTTTATCCTGCGCATCCTGAGCCATTACTATCATGTGAATCAACCCCCAAAATCGCGACAATTCCAGGGTAGAATTGGATTCCAGTTGGCGAACAAATGAAGGCATCCATCCCTGCGAACGCTCAAAATCCCCTTCATCAAGGATTTCTCCATTCACAGATGCCAGTTCATCCGTTTTATCGATGGTTTCAACAGCCTTTTTTGTACTGCATCCAGACAACATCAGACATATCAATGCCACTGCAACGGATAATTGCTTCATGAATTTTCCTGTATCTGTCATAAAAAACGCCATCTCCAACATCTTCAGCATAAGCCTGTCAAGGTTCGCGAAACAGTCAAACTTGAACAGCTCACCCCATATCCAATACGACATTTCTGGATTTTGCAAAATCCGTAATTTCCCGACGAATATCGATTAGAATTTCATCAACGGCATTTTGACTATCAGCTTCAACTCGCATGACAATTGCCGGCTGTGTATTCGAAGCACGAATCAACGCCCATCCCTTTGGAAAATCGATTCTGGCTCCATCCAGATTGCTCGTTGGATAGCGATCTTTATACTTTTCATACATCGCTTTAGCGAGATCAAATTTAAGGCTGTCAGGACAATCAACTCGAAGTTCAGGTGTTGCATGGGATTCCGGCAAATTGCTCAACAAATCCGTCAGCGTTTTTCCTTCAAGCTTTGCTCTGGAGGCAATTTCAAGCATGCGAGCAGCCGCGTTTAACGCATCATCAAACCCAAACCAACGATCTCCAAAGAAGAAATGCCCGCTCATTTCACCGGCAAATGCGGCATCTGTTTCTCGAATTTTAGCTTTGATCAGGGCATGTCCAGTCTTGCACATCACAGGACTGCCGCCATTTTTCTCAACGTCATCAAACGTAAATTTGGAACATTTGACATCACCAATAATTGCGACTCCTTTCCGACGGTTCAGGATTTCACGTGCAAATAAAACAATGAGATGATCTGCCGCAATGATTTCGCCTGTTTTGTCGACAATACCAAGCCTGTCACCATCGCCATCAAACGCAAGTCCTATATCTGAATGAGATTCGAGAACAGCTTTCTGCAAGTCGGCCATATTTTTCGGCACACTTGGATCGGGATGGTGGTTGGGAAAAGTTCCATCCGGTTCGCAATATAGCTCAACGAGTTCGCTCGCATAATGAGAAAATATCGATTTGGCAAAAGGCCCCGCAACACCATTACCAGCATCAATCACAACTTTAATTTTATGCACGCCAGGAACTCTGCTTAAGATTTCCGACTGATATTCTTCAAAAATATCGAGCTCTCTGTAAGTACCTTCAACGGCAGAAGCTTCGGGAAGATGCTCGGTCATATCGCGAATTGAACGAATGTCTTCACCAAGGAATGATACGGTTTTCCGACATATTTTCAGCCCATTATCCCACACAGGATTGTGGGAGCCCGTCACCATAACGCCGCCATCAAACTCATGTTTGAACAACGCAAAATAAAGCATTGGCGTCGTAATCTGACCCAAATCAACCACATTCACCCCCTGCATTCTGAGCCCTGAAATCAGTTTTTGAGCCAGTTCCGGCGAATGTGTACGCGCATCCCGCCCCACAACAAGCGTCATTCCAGCTTCAAAATGCGCTGCCCCCAGTGCTCGTCCAATCACAAATACAGCTTCAGGGGTCAGCTGAGTGCGAACATCACCTCGAATATCGTATGCCCTGAAAATATGCGGATCTATCGTCATTTTTATCCATTTCTCCTCTTCCTCGACACATGCAAAACGTGTCGACAAAACAGCGTATTATTTACCGTTGAATGCCTCAAAATGGCAAACATTATACTCAATGTGAAATGCGCAATGTGCTATGTGCAATTGGATGTTTAACCGATCCGTTCAATGAGGCTTCGTAACATGCTACGCCATTACTGAAAACTGAAAACTGATAATTGTCGTCTCCCGACTATAGCAAATTCTCATAATACAATTGCCAGCTCTCATCAATGTTTGTAGAATCGTTATCTGAAGCATAAATCTGGTGTTTATGTTCCCTAATCCCCCACTCTTTGAGGAAACATGAAACGTTATCCATTTATTTTCTTATTTATTCTCACGATTTTCAGCGGATGCACACGTCCGGTTACACCAGAGCCTCAGTCACAGCAAAGTCCCACGAATATCGCAGTAGAACCTGAACACATCCGGAACAATCTGGAAACCGCCACAAATGGAGATAATCAAATGGCACAGAATCTCGAAATGACGATGGATCAATTCGGCAATGAAACCGATCATTTTTTGACCAAATCCGGGAAGGAATTGACTTTTCATGCCATCGTGCATGGAAGCATCTGGTTCGAATACGACGGTCTTCAATTCCAGGTCGATCCTGTCTCAAAACTCGATAACAAGGAAACTGATTATTCGAAATATCCCAAAGCCGATTACATCCTGATTACGCATGAACATTTCGATCACCTCGATGAAAATGCCATTAAAAATCTCGAAAAAGCCGAAACAATAATTCTTACGAATGAAAATAGTGCCGCCAAACTCAAAAAAGGCGAGAGCATGCACAACGGCGATAAAAAATCCCTCAGAGATGATATTCAAATCGAAGCCGTTCCTGCCTATAACACGACAAAAGGTCACGACAAGTTTCATCCCAAAGGCCGCGACAACGGCTTTATTCTGACTATTGATGGCCTGCGAGTATACATTTCCGGCGACACGGAAGACATCCCCGAAATGGCCGATTTCAAGGACATAGATATCGCCTTTATGTCGTGCAATCTTCCTTACACGATGGCTCCGGTTCAACTCCTTCATGCGGCCAATATGGTCAATCCAAAAGTCTTATTCCCTTATCACTACAGCGAAACATCGATGTTTGAAGTCAATAAGGCATTTGCAGATAAAAAAATCGACCTTCGCATTAGAAAATATCAATAATATCGTCTTTCTTTTTATATATTTCTCATGCTTTGGCCTTCGGCCATACGCATGAGCGCTCGCCTATGTGCTCGGCCATTCTCCATTGATGCATAGCATCCACACAGTTTTGTAGAGAATGGCCTGTGCGCATACGGCTCGCGTTAATTATTAAAACCACAAATCCGTATAATGCTCGGTATCTCCTTTATCAGTGTAATAATTATAGAGATTGCCTAGTTTAACAGCAGCCCGTTCACGGCAGATATTTTTATTAACAGTCTTGCCGCTTTTCTCAACTGTTATATTCCAATCCTTTTTAGTGAGTGTTTTTCCCCATTGATCAACCTGAGGATCTTTTGGACCTTCCCAGCTATGGAGTCCTGCGGGTGAAACAACATCAACAGCATTACCCGGATTTGCAGCCTCTGCAATATAATAATATTTAACTTTTGTCTTTTCTTTATCTTCATATGAGATACCGAGAATCATTGCAAAATGTCCCGTACCGGATTTACCACAATCATCTGGACATTTGATTTTATCCGTATCTTTATGCGAATTGGAACTATCCGTGCACTCATACGATGCATACCAAAGAATATCACCAGCCTTCAATCCTTTGGGGTTTGTATCATTTGTCGTACTTATCTCCTGAAGATGCACGAAATCATTGACAGGATCAATTCGTTTTAATTTGACATGAAGTTCATCGAAATCATTAAGACTACCACCTTTTAAATAGCTATAGGTAAAAGGCTTGGTCTCATCTTTCACACCAGTTTTGGTATCAACCTTATCAAACATATATTTTCTGGAATTCTTCATCCCTTCTTTATATTCTTTTGTATATTTATCATCACTTGTTGAAACAGGATATGTGTAGAATCCAGCAAAAATATCAGCATAGACATCACCTAGCCCAAACAATCCATTTCGCATTGACCAAGTGACAAAGCCTGTACAACGAAGACCGTTTTTAACTGTAGATTTGATATTGCCTTTTGCTGCTTCCGGAAGTGTATCGATAAAATCCTTGTAATAATCTTCGTATGTGCACCCCCATGGGACACCATATTTGTTTTCAAAATTTCTTTTGCCGTCTTTATTAATGACATTATCGTCTTTGGATTCAAGACTATTATACATTGTATTGGTCAGATTTAACCCAAATACCCGATAATTATCAATATTGGTATCACCTTCAGCCAATGGCCCCGCCCAGTCATATGAAGAATTCGTATAAGGAGAATATGCACCGGCCTTTTTAGCCCAGGAACTTGTCCAACCATCATTCTTCAGATCGTTCTCTCCAACATACGGAAGTGTTTTCGGAAACTGAAGTGTCAGAAATCGAGCAGCTGCAACAACACTTGCTCTTGTCGGATATAGTTTACCATCCTTTTCATACATTTTTTCTTTGATAATTTCATACATATCGCGATTGAAAACCTGTGCTGAATACTCATCATAATAGCCACAGGTTAAAATTGTTTTATTGTTCTTATCCTTATTATCTTTACTGCACAAACCATTGGTAACATTGTTATTGCGAAGACATCTCACATTTTCTTTTATCCAGGTGTAATTAAATCCTGCAGGAAGATAGGGTTTGAGATGGAGTATCGCAACCTGCGATTTACCACTCACTGTCGTCGCCTGTATTGAGATGTCTCTGGCTCGATCAAGTTTGCTTTTGAGTGTGTTGTCATCAAGCAAATCCAAATCAATTCTCGTAATTTTGACTTTTGCTTTTTTAATATGCTTTGCATCATCATCATAATAATCAATTTTAACTATTTTCGAAAGTTCAAGGTCATCAGTTGCGTTTTTTATCGTCCATATCACTTCACTATCCGTTGAAGAATCATTACTCACGACGGTAAATGTTTCCGAATTCTCAACGATTTTACTCGTCCCTTGCCTACGATACAAAAGAAGTGAGGATTCGGTTTTATCAAGTGCAACAGTCTCGTTTTGGTTTTTATGAATAACCTGAATTTGAACAGCACCAAGGTTATGATATTTTTCATCTTCACTTTGAGTGGGCCCAACAACCATTGTATATGCAGTTTCATTTTCTGCAAGCTGCAGCGTCGTTGCCTGAACCACCACTTTTTGCGTCGTATTCCAGTTTTCAGAGGTAAAAGTCAATTCACTAACTGACGGAGTTCCAATTTCAGGAGCTTTGCTCACAATGGGAATCTTGACATCATGTGTTGGCTTAGAATCAAGAACAACAGTAAACTCAGGATTCAATAAGTTCTGAATGCTTACCAGACTCTGATTCGAAACCGTAAATCCTTCAACAGCAACAGGCTCAGGCTCAACACAAACTCCACTGATGCATTGATAATCACCAGTGCAGGCTGGATTGCATTCGTCGGGCTCTGTTATGACGACCTCTTCACACTCTGCAATTTGGTCTTCCGTACAATTATCCAGAGTATTACAATCACACTCACTGACAGGACATTCGGCCTTTTCTTCTTCGCTGCAATTATCCCCGCTCGCGCAGTCGCAGGTTTTATGCTCGCAAGCGGCCTTTTCTTCTTCGCTGCAATTATCCCCGCTCATGCAGTCGCAGGTTTTATGCTCGCAAGCGGCCTTTTCTTCTTCGCTGCAATTATCCCCACTCACGCAGTCGCAGGCTTTATGCTCGCAAGCGGCCTTTTCTTCTTCGCTGCAATTATCCCCGCTCGCGCAGTCGCAGGTTTTATGCTCGCAAGCGGCCTTTTCTTCTTCGCTGCAATTATCCCCGCT
>JAZRWV010000178.1:0-14089 GCA_045599925.1 Myxococcota bacterium | reverse complement strand
ATTGAGCATCCCTTCAAATACTCGGTTGTTTGGATTTCGGATGTCCATTTGAGTGGTTACGCGGGCATAAGTGCCGTTAATCTGTGCATCAATCGAATAGTTTTCGATGAATGGCGCAACTTCTATTGCATTTGTTTTTTTATCCATTTGAAGGGGCGGTGGCAGAAATGCTGGCGCCGTGGCGTCAACAGTCATTGATGCTGCAGATTCGGTCGGTGGTTCTGTCTGCGTTTCGACAGGCTGCTGCTCTTCAGGTTGAGGAACTGATGGTTCTTGTGTTTTATTGGATGATTGAACCGAAATTTCCTGCTGAACGGGACTTTGTGCTGGGGCGCTTGCTCCAGGAACACAGCCCTGGCAGATCAGTGCGGTGGCAATGGCGAAAATACAATAAGAATAGACCTTGCATGACGACATGGCGAATCTCCTTGCTGTAATGGGAATAATTCACTTTTAATGCACTAAGCCTGATTTATGTATCAAATTGCGTGGGTAAAGTCAATGATACAAAATATAAAAAAGCGCGGCCGTATTTCGTTTCGCGAAATAGGCCGCGCCAAAGCCTTGCGTATCAGCCTGTATCGTCGTTTTATAAAACGACGATACAGGCTGATAGCAAGGCCCAAAAACTATTTTACACTTTGTATAATTTTCGAAATCCTGAGCATTTCAGCGGGAATATCGATTTGCTGCGGGCAAAGATTCACGCACTTTTTGCATCCAACGCATTTATCTGCCTGGCGCAAATCGGAGGCAACCCGGTCATAACCCGTTAAAAATGCACGGCGCGCCTTCGCATAATTCGGATCCATCGAGTCTTCCGGGATATTTTCTTCATTCACGCATTTGTTGTAATGTGAAAATGCTGTTGGAATGTCGATGCCAAACGGGCAAGGCATGCAGTACCGGCATTCTGTGCATGGAACCAGGTGCTTTTCGCGAATGGCATGCGCCGCGTTTTCCAGAACAGTCTTTTCCGCGTCAGTCAACGGGGTTAATGGCGAAAATGTGCGCGCATTGTCGACCAGATGCTCCATATATGTCATACCGCTGAGCACCGTCATGACATTCGGTAGAGAACCCACAAATCGAAAAGCCCATTTTGCCGGCGAATCATCAGGATTTGCGGCTTTCAGAATCGACATTGCATCTCGATTGACACGCGCAAGACGGCCGCCAAGCAGTGGTTCCATGACGGCAATCGGAATGTTGCGTTCCGCGAGCTTGTCGTACATCCACTGCGCCGTCGGTATTTCACCTGTCGCGTCTTTTCTGCGCTTTTCCGGCCCAAAAATCCAGTCGACATAATTGATCTGAAGCAGCGTAAAATCCCAGTCGACGTCTTTGGAAAGAACATATTCAAAAAGCTCTTTGTCGCCGTGAAATGACCATCCGAGATTGCGTATTTTTCCGGCTTTTTTCTGTTCGAGAAGATAATTGAGCAGACCGCGCTCTTCGTAAACTCGCTTAAATGCTTCGAGATCGTTCAGATTATGAAGCATATAATAGTCGAAATAATCGACCTGACACTTTTCGAGCTGTTTGTTGAAGATTTCAACGCCTTCCTCGTAAGTCGGATCTTTCGAAGTCGGCATTTTGGATGCGATAAAAAAGGAATCTCGAGGATGCTTTTTGAGAGCTTTGCCTATAAAAATTTCGGAATTTCCGGCATGATAGGGCCATGCGGTATCAAAATAATTGATGCCCCGGCGAAACGCTTCGTCGACGAGCAGCTGGCTCATTTCCTCATCAATCGCTGATTTGTCATCACCTATCGTCGGAAATCGCATGCATCCAAATCCGAGGATCGAGATTTTGTCACCATTTCTTGGGTTTGTGCGATAGGTCATCTTGCCGACAGTCGGATCATTTGTATCGATTTCTGGCAAAACCCGCTTCTGGCCGCAGGATGCTGCAAGGGAACTCAGCCCAATCGCGGCAGCTCCGGCCCCAATCATCTTTAATACATTTCTTCTATCCATTGTTTTTCCTGATAATGATATTTTTTATTTGATGCCGGATTGAGATCAGATTTCGTGATGCTGCATGTTTCCTTCGACGTGGATTGCAGCCAGTGGCCGCGCCGGACATACGTATTCACATGCGCCGCAACCAATACAGCGTTCCGTATTGACGACTGGAATTTTGCACTTTTTTCCATCCGGTGTTTCGGATGTCGTAAATGAAATCGCGCCGCTCGGGCAAATTCTTGAACATGCCCGGCAATGTTCACCTTTGCTTGCACTTAGACAGGCTTCGCGATTCCAGACCGCACGCCCGATTTGCGTGCTGCTCTTGCGTGCCAGCGTGATTTCGCGAATCGCACCCGTCGGACAGACTTTGCTGCAGTCGTTGCAGGTCGGACGGCAATAGCTTTTTTCATAGCTCAAAACCGGATGAAGGATGTTTTTGCCCTTCGAAACTGTTCGTAAAACCTGATTGTGACATGCGCGAACACAGAGCATGCAGCCCGTGCAGTGGTGGAAATAGTTGAGATGTCCCTTTGAACCTGGCGGTGTAATCAGCGTTTCACGCGGGTATTCCTCTTTTCTCGAAACACTGGCGAGGTTGCCTTCTTCTTCTTTGCCAAATGCCAATGCAGGGCAAAGTGCTGTGCCTGCAACAGCTGCAGTCGCTGCAAGAAACTGGCGTCGCGCGTTGACTTGCTCATCTTCTTTCACTGAATTGGTCGCTGATTGCGAATTATCCGTTTTATCGGCTTCAGCACTTGAATTTTCGGATGTTGCATCAATTTCTGATGCACTATTTTCTGACTTTTTCGAGGTTTTATGCGGTAATCCGTCGATCATATTTTTGAGGGATGGCTTGTAGGAAATCGCTCCAAATTTACAGGCTGTAAGGCAGTTCATGCATGAAATACAGCGTTCTGCATCGACGGTGTGATTCTGAACATCAATGCAATGCGCTTTGCATTTGTTTGAACATCCCTGACATTTCTTGCATTTGTCTTTGTCCAGTCTGACTTTAAATAGCGAAAATCGACTGAAAAGTCCGAGCAGTGTTCCAACTGGACAGAAATTCGCACAATAGCTTCTTCCGGTTAGAATGCCGCACACGGCAAGACCAACAAATGTGATGATGGCGAGTATGAAGGATGCTGTGCCTCGAATCCAGATGTCGACGTCGTAAAATGCGTAGGATTCATGCTGCTCTGCAATCGATGCAAGCTGATTATTGACGGCATCATAAATCGGTGCAAACAGAGAAGCTGCCATGCGACCAAATGCCGAATAAGGTTCAATCAGTGCGCCAACACTGCAGCCCGCAAAAATCATCGACAAAAATAGCACGAGCACTGTGTAGCGAATGATGCGGCGCTTTTTCGTCTGTTCTCGGAACTGGTATTTGCGCTTTTTGCCTCTCAGTGCGCTCCACAAATCCTGAAAAATGCCTAGCGGGCAGATAATAGAACAGTACAGACGGCCAAATAGTAGCGTCAAAACGAGCAAAATGGCCAGAATTCCAAGATTGAGTGCCAGAATGGCCGGAATGAGCTGAATCTGGGCAACCCAGCCGAGATAGGCTGGCAGTACACCAGTAAAGTCTAAAAAAATGGCGAGTACAGCGATGAAAAATAAAGCCGCAAGAATGATTCGGATTAGTCGTAAATGCATAAGTTCACATCAAATAAAATGGCGAAACTGCCTGATATTATTTTATGGTTTTTATGCATATTTGTACAAGTCTGTTTATGGCGTATTTTTCTGATTTCAAAAAAAAGCCCAGTGAACAAATGAAATGTTACCTTAAATTCCTCCTCGCCATAATGGAGAGGAGGAACGTCACGAAGTGACAAGGTGGTGAGTCGGCTCGGGAAACGAAGCGAATTTCATATTGCGAACTGAGGAAAGGGGCAGAGCCCCGGCTGAGATATAGTAACGGTTTTGAATCTGTCGGCCTTAAATTTCTCAACATTTTTAGTTGTTTGTGCTAAAAGCGCGCGGCATTTTTGCGGGCGCATTTTTTTTCGATATGCACTCGCCCGTATTTGGGAGAAATTTAAGTGAAAGCTGACGTTTTAAGAGAAAAATTTCTGGCTTACTTTGCAGGCCTTAATCATGAAGTCGTTTCCAGTTCACCGGTCGTTCCTCGCAATGACCCCACACTGCTGTTTGCCAATGCCGGCATGAATCAGTTCAAGGAGGTATTTCTTGGCAATGAAGTGCGCAGTTACAAACGCGCAACGAGTGTTCAGAAATGCATCCGTGCCGGTGGCAAGCACAATGACCTCGACGAAGTCGGCAAGGACGGCCGTCATCTGACGTTCTTTGAAATGCTCGGCAACTGGTCATTTGGCGATTATTTCAAAAAAGAAGCGCTCTCCTGGGCATGGACATTCCTCACTCAGCACCTCGGTCTCGATCCGAAAAATCTCTATGTCAGTATTTATAAGGATGACGATGAAGCCCATGATATCTGGCGCGATGTCGTTGGCCTTGAAGAATTCCGCATTGCCCGTTTCGGCGATATCGAAAAAGGCGATGAAGAGAACTTCTGGAGCATGGGGCCTGTCGGTGCCTGCGGTCCCTGCAGCGAAATCTATATCGACCTCGAACCCGAAAAAGAAATGCTCTGGGGCCCTGGTTTCCCCGAAAACCGCTATCTTGAACTCTGGAACGTCGTCTTTATGCAGTTCGAACGCGCGGAAAATGGCTCCCTGACGCGTCTCCCGATGTGTAGTGTCGATACCGGTATGGGCATGGAACGCATTCTGAGCATCCTTCAGAACGTCAATTCCGTTTATGAAACCGATCTGTTCACTTTGATTCTTGAAAAGACGGCATCATTGCTCGGTAAAAATATGACTCAGGCCGAAATCCTCGCTTCTGATGATGCAACGGCTTATCAGGTCATTGCCGATCACATTCGTACACTGACGTTTGCCGTTAGTGAAGGTCAGCCGTTCTCCAATGATGGCCGAGGTTATGTGCTTCGCCGCATCCTTCGTCGTGCCGTTCGTTTCGGCCGCATGCTCGGTTTCCATGAACCGTTCCTGTGCAAAGTTTCTCAGGCTGTCGTCGATGCTTTTTCAAAAGCCTATCCCGAAATCGCCCTCGTTGCGAAACAGACTCAGGACGTCATTCGCATCGAAGAAGAACGCTTCTTTGCCACGATCGACCGCGGTATTGCTCGCTTTGAAGAGGTTGCCGCCAAAGCAAAAGACAATACGATTGATGGCCGTGATGCATTTGTTCTCTATGATACCTACGGTTTCCCGCTCGATCTCACCCAGATTATGGCTGAAGAACGCAAAATGACGGTTGATGTCGATGGCTTTAATGCCGCCCTCGAAGAACAGCGCGCGCGTTCAAGTGAAAAAGCCAAATTCTATGTTGCCGACAAAACGCCCTGGACGATTCTTCAGGAAGGTCAGACCTGCACATTCTGCGGCTATACGTCTGATGAACTCGAAAGTGATGTTCTTCGCTATCGTCACAGCGGTGATATCTGCGAAATCATTCTTCGCAATACGCCGTTCTATGCAGAAGGCGGCGGCGAAGTCGGCGATCACGGCACGATTGCAGCCAAAAATGCCGACCTCGTCTTTGATGTCATCGATACGATGCGCGGTGAAGGCGGCATCGTTCACATCTGCGAAATTCGCGAAGGCTTCATCACACCCGAAGTCATGAAAGGCCAGTTCACAGCAACCGTTGATCCCGAATTCCGCATGGCTGTTTCGTGCAACCATACATGCACGCACCTGCTTCAGGCTGCACTTCGCAATCTCATCAGCATGGAAATTCATCAGGCCGGTTCTTTTGTCGGTCAGGATCGTTTCCGCTTCGACTTCACGTTTAACCGCGCTTTGACTCACGATGAAATCGTCGCCGTTGAAAAACGCGTCAATCAGGTCATTGCCGAAGCGCATCCCGTCGTCAAACATGCCGATGTTCCCATCGAAAAAGCTCGTACAATGGGTGCAATGGCCATTTTCGGCGAAAAATACGGCGATAAAGTTCGCGTGATTGAAGTTCCGGGCGTCAGCACGGAATTCTGCGGCGGTATTCACGTCAATAATACCCGCGATATCCAGACATTCCGCGTCGTTTCGGAATCCGCCTGCTCCGCCGGTATTCGCCGTATCGAATGCGTGACGCGTCGCAGTGCCATGGCGCTTTATGCCCAGGAACGAGTGACGGTCGCCGAGGCCGCAAAAGCCCTTCACTGCAGCAATGATGACGTCGTCGCCCGCATTGAAAAATTGAACGAAAACAAGACTGCACTCGAAAAGGAAATCGAACAGCTCAAGCTTCGCATCGCACTCGCTGAAGTCGCAGGCATCATGGCCACTCGCAAAGACAGTGCGAACGGCGTCGCCGTTTACGCTTCGCGCCTCAATATCTCCGATCGCAAGGATTTGCTGACCTATGGCGACCTCGTTCGCGACAAAATGCAGAATGGTGTTGCACTGCTTGGCGCCATCATCGACGGCAAACCTGCTCTGATGTGCGTCGCAAGCGCAGATGCGGTCAAGGCTGGCATTCATTGCGGCAAGCTCGTCGGCGCATGTGCGGCTGTCGTCGGCGGCAAAGGCGGCGGCAAGCCCAATTCCGCTCAGGCCGGCGGCTCCGATTGCGACAAACTCGATGAAGCCATCGCAAAAATTTACGATCTCGTAGGTTAATTTAAGGGCCGCGCTCTTCAGCGCGGCTTCATTTGATAAGGAGTGCTGATGCCTCAATATTCAGAAGAAATACGCAAACGACGTACGTTTGCCATTATTTCCCACCCGGATGCGGGTAAAACGACGCTCACCGAGAAGCTTCTTCTGTACGGAGGGGCTGTTCATACTGCCGGTTCCGTCAAAGCCCGCAAAAGCGATCGCCATGCAACAAGTGACTGGATGGCAATGGAACAGGAACGCGGTATTTCCATTTCGACATCCGTCATGCGCTTTGAATGGGCCGGCTGCGAGATGAATCTGCTCGACACCCCGGGCCATAACGACTTCAGCGAAGATACTTATCGAACGCTTGCCGCCGCCGATACAGCAATCATGCTCATTGACTGCGTCAAAGGCGTCGAGCCGCAGACGATTAAACTCTTCCAGGTCTGTCGTATGCGCGGCATTCCCATCGTGACGTTCATCAATAAAATGGACCGCGAAGGCCGCGATCCGCTGGAACTTCTTTCCGAAATTGAGGATGTTCTCGGCATTCCGACGTCACCTGCAACATGGCCTGTCGGACAGGGCAAGGCTTTCCTTGGCGTTTATGACCGCTGGAATAAGAAACTTCTAAAATTCGACAGAGCTGAAGGCGGTTCCAACATCGTTCCCGTCATCGAAGGTTCTCTCGAAGATCCCACGCTCAGAAATGAGCTTGGCGAGCGCCTTTTCACCGATTTGAAGGACGGCCTTGAACTTCTCGATGGCGCTGGTGACGATTTCGACCGCGACGCATTCCTCGCCGGAAAACTTACCCCCGTTTTCTTCGGCAGTGCGCTCACAAACTTCGGTGTCGAACCGTTCCTGGATTCGTTTATCGAGCTGGCTCCAGCACCCCGCGAACGCATGACCGCCGATGGCGATGTCATTCCTGCGGATTCCGATGATTTCTCCGGTTTTGTCTTCAAAATTCAGGCAAATATGGATCCGCGTCATCGCGACAGAATCGCATTTTTCAGACTTTGCTCCGGCAAGTTTGAACGCGGTATGCAGGCGACGCTTCAAAGAACCGGCGCAAAGCTTACACTCGCCAAATCTCTCACCTTTATGGCTCAGGAACGATGCAACGTCGAAGAGGCTTTCTCCGGCGATATCATCGGACTCTGGGACTCCGGTCAGCTCCACATCGGCGATACGCTCTTTACCGGAAAATCCGTTTCCTACGAAGGCATTCCGCGCTTCAGCCCCGAAAACTTCGTCCGCGTCGTTCTCCGCGATCCGCTCAAGCGAAAACAGCTCAAAAAGGGCCTCGACGAACTCTCCGAAGAAGGCGCCGTCCAGGTTTTCTACGATCTGGAACGCATGGAACGCGACCCGATTCTCGGTGCCGTCGGCAAACTCCAGTTCGATGTCGTCCAGAATCGTCTTTTGAATGAATACAACGTCAATGTGACGTTTGATGGCCTGCCTTATCAGCATGCGCGCTGGATTGAGGGCGACCTCGATGTCAACGAAATGTCGCGCCGCAGCGGTACGCTTTGCCTTCGCGACATCGAAAACCGCCTGATCGTTCTGTTCTCCAGTGAATGGATGATGCGCCGAATTATCGATGATTATAAAGACAAGGACATCAAATTCATTGCCGCCGTTCAGCCGGGACGTAAAGTCGATAAATAACCTGTTGTTATTTGGGCTGGGCCTATTTGCTTCGCAAATACGGCTCCCGTTGCGGGCCTTTTGCATACGGCCCGCACGCCGCGCTATTGCATACGCGCGGCGAAATTTTACGATATATATTATTTATATATCATAACATGCACATCACTGATCTGAACTTTCCCGCAGGAAGTTATTGATATGATCATAGTTTATGTGAATATTTCGGCTGGAAGCCGATGTTTTGCATAACCGGGGGTATGGCGCAAAGGGCCATACCTCCGGTGTAATGGAGCTCTCAAAACTGCGGCTGGATGCCGCTGCTATTGTCTCTTATGTCCATAACAATAACTTCTGCACATCTTTACTCTGAACTCCAACCGCTTAAAGTTGAGTTCAACACATCACTGATCTGAACGCCAAGTACTTAAAGTTGAGTTCCGCACCTCACTGATCTGAACGCCAAGCACTTAAAGTTGAGTTCAACACATCACTGAGCTGAACGCCAAGCACTTAAAGTTGAGTTCAGCACATCACTGATCTGAACTCCAAGCACTTAAAGTTGAGTTCAGCACATCTCTGATCTGAACGCCAAGCACTTAAAGTTGAGATCAGCACATCACTGATCTGAACGCCAGGTACCTGGAGTCGTTTTTCGGAGGTGCATGAGGTGAACGATAAACGATTTTGGCTTCTTTCAAATTATTCTGTGCATCTCGATTTGCCTTTCATGGTATTCTTGCGGAATATAATCAGACCGAATAGACGGTCAAATACAGCCAAATCGGCAAAGGACAGTTACGATGAGCAAAGTCGCCAGTTTTACACTTTCGTCTCTTCGCAGTGAAGAAGTTCTCGGTTTCAGCGTCGAAATCGTTGAAAAAATCAAACAGACGGAAGTTGTCGCAGAACACACAACGAGTAAAACGTTTCTCAAGGCCATATTGGAATATGAGGACGCTTTGAACACAGAAAAAGCGTTATCTTACAATGACCTTGTAGCAGCCGATGATGCAGTGGATCACGCGATTACCGGTCTTCGCATGCATTTGCAGGCGCTGTTGGTTTATCCAAAAGACGATGTGCGCGAATCGGCGCGCGAAATCTGGAATGCCATTGATCAGTATGGTTCACCGACGCAGCTCAATTTTTCGGAAGAGTATGCGATCGTGAAACGCATGCTCGGCACGCTTGAAAGCATCGATAAAAATACTTTGGTGACAGCAACGGTGGATGCCTGGGTTCCCGCGCTTCGCGAGCGTTATGATGCTTTCATGGCAATGATGAAATCGTATGACGCAGAGCGCGCCAGTATCGTTCCGGGCAAGATTAAACTCGCACGTCAAAATGTTTTGGATGCATGGCGGCCGTTGTGTGATTATATCAACGGTTTAGCTGCCGTTTCGCCCTCGGATGATCTCGATGCGCTCATCGGTGAAATCAATGTTCGCATTCAGTCAAAGAAAAGCGCCCTCAAAGCGCGTAAAGCGATGAAGAAAAACGCCAAAGATGCCGCATCCGAACCTGCAGTGATTGAGGAATAAGTCGTTGTCGATGCAGCCCCAAAAAGTCTCGCGCCGCGTAAAGAGCGAGAATGGAGACTGAAACTGAGCATGCCAAAACACGAGAGACAGCGCACAGCCTTATTGAGACGTCATCGAGCGAAATAGCGGCGCGAGGCCGCGCGTATGCAATAGCGCGGCAGCGTAGCCGTATGCCGCAGGCATAGGCGAAGCGCCACAAATATATTTACGATTTCAACAATCATACAGTGCCTGCAAAATATGAGTTGGCGGTTTAGCAAAATGCAATGCGCATCTCACAGCTGTAAGCCATCTGTAACTTTTCAAGAAATCGGGCATTCGCTATAATATCGCGGCCCCCCTTTTTTTATGCGGAAATGGGTAATCCTCGCTCGGGAGCAGAATGATGTACACGAAATCCGAAGTCATAGAGAAATTGAGACCTGTCTTTAAAGAAAACAATGTCAGAAAGCTTGTGGCAAGAATGGAGACTAAGAAATGAGTACCATCATCCCGAAAGCGCAAATGACAGAAGAAGATATTAAGCTGCAATATATCACTCCGGCAATCACCTCCAAGTGGGACCACAAGAAGATCACGATGGAGACGCAGGTCACCGATGGACGGATCAATCTGAAGGGCAATTGCGTATTTCGTGAAAAACCGAAACGTGCGGATTATATCTTATATCTGAATGCCAATAATCCCATTGCCATTATCGAAGCGAAGGATAATAACCACAGCGTTTCTCACGGTCTTCAGCAGGCGATGACCTATGCGCAGATGATGGATCTTCCTTTCGCATTCAGCTCCAATGGGGATGGATTTGCTGAGCACGATTTTCTTACAGGCAAAGAGCGCCAGTTCGGGCTGGATGAATTTCCGAGTGAGGCTGAACTCATTGCTCGCTTCAAAAAAGAAAGTGGCATGACCCCTGCGCAGGAAATCGTTGTCAATCAGCCTTATTACAGCAGTCAGACAACCTATCCGCCTCGCTATTATCAGCGTATTGCGATCAACCGCACTGTCGATGCCATTGCAAAGGGACAGGATAGACTTTTGCTCGTGATGGCGACTGGTACCGGCAAGACCTATACTGCGTTTCAAATTGTCTATCGCTTGCTGCAAAGTGGCATGAAGCGAAAAATCCTATATCTTGCTGACCGAAATATTCTTGTCGATCAATCGATACAACAGGACTTTGCACCATTAGAAAAGGTGACACATAAGATCAATGTTGCCAAGGACGACAAGACCACGATCACCTCGCATCAGGTGTATTTCTCGCTGTATCAGCAGCTCGTCGGTGATGAGGGCGAAGAACACTTCTCCAGGCTGTTTTCACCGGATTTCTTTGACCTGATCATTGTGGATGAGTGTCACCGTGGCTCCGCAAAAGAAGAAAGCCGTTGGCGCCTGATTTTGGATTATTTCAATTCTGCAACGCAGATCGGTATGACTGCCACACCGAAAGAAACCAGGTATGTTTCTAACATCCATTATTTTGGCGACCCGATTTACACTTACAGTCTCAAAGAAGGCATTGAAGACGGCTTTCTTGCGCCCTTTAAGGTTATCAACATCAAAACGGATATCGGAGACGGCTGGCGGCCTTATAAGGGTCAGACGGACATTTACGGTCAGTTGATCGAAGACCGCATCTATACCAACAGCGACTACGATTACAACATTATCCTCGAAGATCGCATCTATCAGGTTGCAGGTGAGATTACGGCGTATTTGAAAGCGACGGACCGAATGCAGAAAACCATCGTATTCTGTGCAACCGAAGATGCGGCAGAACGTATGCGTCAGGCTCTGGTCAACCTCAATTCCGATAAGGTAAAAGATAATCCTGATTATGTGGTCCGTATTACCGGCAGTGATATTTACGGCAAGAGCAAGCTGGATTACTTTATCTCCGTTTCTGCGCCATATCCTGTCATTGCTACGACGTCCAAGCTGCTATCCACGGGTGCGGACTGCAAGATGACGAAACTGATTGTGCTCGATGAAATGATCGGTTCCATGACGGAATTCAAACAGATCATCGGCCGTGGCACCAGACTGCGTGAAAGAGAAGGCAAGACGCATTTTGTCGTCATGGACTTTAGAAATGTCACACGCCTTTTTGCCGATCCAGACTGGGATGGTCCCATCGAAATCGATGAGAATTTTGATCCCAACCACACGATAAAGGAGCGTCCCGTAGAACCGGGCGGAGAAAGCGATGATCCTCCCGTTAATCCTGGCATGAAACCTTACGTGAATGCCGATGGCTGCCAGGTTCACATCATCCAGAAGGTGGTGGCTATCTATGATGCCAACGGAAAGCTCCTTCGCCAGGAAAGCATTATCGACTACACCAGGGAAAACATCCTCGGCCAATATGCGTCTCTGGACAACTTCATTCAAGAATGGCGCAAAGACCCGAAGAAGGATCGCATCCGTGATATGCTTCTGGAACGGGGCATTGACCTTGAAAAGATGAAGGCCGATCAGAATATGACCGATGTGGACGACTTCGACTTTATCTGCCATGTGGCATTCGACAAGAAGCCGCTGACCCGAAGAGAAAGAGCCAACAATGTCAAGAAGCGTGACTTCTTTAGCCGGTACAGCGGCGTAGCGCGTGAGGTGCTGGAAGCGCTTTTAGACAAGTATATGAACGCCGGCATTTATGAGATCGGCAAGACTGAAATACTAAAACTGGATCCATTCCTGCGCCTTGGTAAACCTGCAAAGATTGCCAGCTACTTTGGCGGTAAGGACGGCTATCTGCAAGCTGTTCAGGAACTCGAAAACGCTATTTATGAAAATTGGGCGATATAAGCGATGAGTCATTTATCCGGATTTGTAAAACGTGTCCGCGACATCATGCGCAACGATGCCGGTATCAACGGCGACGCACAGCGCATTGAGCAGATCGCATGGATGCTTTTTCTGAAAGTTTACGATACAAAAGAACAGGACTGGGAATGGGACGATGATGGTTATGAATCCATCATTCCAGAGGCGTGTCGTTGGGCGAACTGGGCTCACGATGACAAGTCCGGCAAAGCCATGACCGGCGACAAGCTGCTGGATTTCGTCAACAACGTGCTCTTTCCGACGCTCAAAAAGCTTCCCGTGGACGCCTCTACGCCCATCAAAAAAGCCATTGTGCAGACGACGTTTGCCGATGCCAACAACTACATGAAGGACGGCGTTCTGCTCCGTCAAGTCATCAATGTCATGGACGAGTTGCAGCTGGACGATTACGAGGAAAGCCACGCCTTCGGCGAGGTTTATGAAACTATTTTGAAGGAACTGCAGTCCGCAGGCTCTGCGGGGGAATTTTATACGCCCCGCGCGGTCACAGACTTTATGGCACAGATGATCCAGCCTCAGATCGGCGAGCAGATGGCGGACTTTGCCTGCGGTACCGGTGGCTTTATTACCAGCTGGCTGAAAGAACTGAAAAAGAAGGTGCAGACCACCGACGACGAGGCGGCGTACAGCACCTCCATCTACGGCATTGAAAAGAAGCAGTTCCCTTATATGCTCTGCATCACCAATATGTTACTGCATAATCTGGATGTGCCGCAGGTGTACCACGATAACACCCTGCTGAAGGATGTGTTGGACTACACCGAGGATGACAAGGTGGAGGTCATTTTGATGAACCCGCCCTACGGCGGCAGCGAGAAGGCCGATGTGAAGAACCATTTCCCGGCAGACCTTGCTTCCTCCGAAACCGCAGACCTTTTCATGTCCGTCATCATGTACCGACTGAGAAAGAACGGCCGCGCAGCGGTCATTCTGCCCGATGGTTTCCTGTTCGGTACGGATAATGCCAAGGTGAACATCAAGAAGAAGCTGCTGTCCGAATTCAATCTGCATACCATCATCCGTATGCCCGGCAGCGTGTTCTCTCCCTACACCTCCATCACCACGAACATTTTGTTCTTCGATAACACCGGCAAGACGAAATCCACCTGGATTTACCGCCTGGACATGCCCGAGGGCTATAAGCATTTCAGCAAGACCAAGCCCATGAAAGTGGAGCATTTTGCGCCTGTAGTGGCGTGGTGGAACGACCGCAGGGAAATCACCGTGGATGGCTTCGACAAGGCCAAGGCGTTCACCTACGCCCAGCTCACGGAAGAATTGGGCTATAATCTGGATCAGTGCGGCTATCCCCATGAGGAAGAAGAAATTCTTGACCCGCTCGACCTGATCCGCCGTTATGAGGAGGAACGCTCGTCGCTGAACGCAGAGATCGACCGCGTGCTGGCGG
>JAZRWV010000177.1:0-9126 GCA_045599925.1 Myxococcota bacterium | reverse complement strand
GATGTCTAGGGGATACCTTCAAGCTATCACAATGATACAAGGCGTTCGGTTAGTATTAGAAAACCAGTTTTATTGATAAAATGTCCCTTCCTTAGCCATAATGGAGAGGAGGAACGTCACGAAGTGACAAGGAGGTGAGGCAGCTAGAGAAACGAAGCGGATTTCATATTGTGAACTGAGGAACACGGGCAAAGCCCCAGAAAAATAAAGCTATTAATTTTTATTCAGAGTTTCCCTAGGAGGGATATAGTGATTGACGGTTATTGCGCGGGCGTACCGCGGCAACGATAGCCCGCGCTGCTTTGTGTATTGGCCCGTACGCACGTTTTTTAGAAACGAGCGTACGGGCCAATAGCAAAGCCCTCAAAATCAATGTCGTTATGACTCACCCAGGGCTCTGCCCCGGACCCCGCTTAAGGGCTGAGTCCTTAAGAATTCACAATGTTTAAGCTGCGATGCCAATATTGCAGCTTAAACCATATTTTCGTTAAGCGCGTATAGGAAGCCCCTCCCCCATTCCGGTAAAAGCCTTGGCTGTGCCTGAATTTATGCTGAATATAGATTTACCTTGGTTGAGTAGTAACTCAATGTCATTTTGATTTTTAGCAAATAAAATGATAAAATAAATATGGGAGTATGTATTTCCCGAGTTGGAGAAAACGAAATGAACGACAGACGCTATTTATATTTTGGATTATTGATATTGGTTCTTGGCTGCTCAGATGAAAATGAAGTTCCAGTCACAGATCCCTGCAGTTTGTGTCAAATAGATCAGATATGTATTGAAAAAGTCTGTCACAGCAAAACTGAATGCGTACCGGCATGCACCGAAAAGCAGGTCTGTGTCGATGGGAAGTGCGAAGATAATCAGGTAAAACCTGAAGATATCTGTGAACCAGCATGCAGTGGACAGTATGACACCTGTATAAAGGGCAAATGTGCATTCTGTATTGGCAATCAGTGTTTTTACGAAGGCAAGAAAAAGGATGGCTGTGAAAAAGATGAGGAATGCGGCGACAATCAAGTCTGCGAAGAGGGAACGTGTGTCGACAAAGCCCCGGATGGTCCCAAAGACTGCGTTCCCGCATGCATGAACGGTCAGATTTGTGATAACGGAAAGTGTCTTAATCAAACGGCGTTATGGACTTTATGCAGAACGGGAAGTGACTGCGGCAATGGCGAGTGTATATTTGATGTTACGCCATCGCGTGTTATGCAGCTGAAAGCAGGCGATTCTATTCATACATTTGATTCAGCCAATCATATTCCGTTATCATTTCTGGACAGCCGCATTAATGTTGAAAATTATAATCTGACGCATTCCAATCCGGCAAATGACGAAGATACGATTGGCATTTGTTCATATGACTGCACGGAAAAAGCATCGAATTGTCCTTCGGGCTGGACATGTCAGCTTGTTGCCAAAGCTGAAACCGTGTATCCCGGCATTGAAAATCTGCCGTCTGCAGTTTCTGATTTTGATATGAATTCTGTTGGATATGCGGCTTTATGTCGTCGAAACATGAGTGCACAGCTTTCGGAGTCACTTCCATTCAGCCCTGAGTTATGCAAATCTGATGAATCAGCCTGTGAAATTGCCGGCGATATCTTTTATAATCAGATGTGTCTGCCATCCTGTGAATCGGAAAACGCCCTTTGCCCATTTATGTTTTCATGTACAGAAGTCAGTGTTGACGGGGGCAATAAAAAAGTTTGTATGCCGGATACAGGAACATGTTCTGACTGTTATGACCGGGATGGCGATGGTTCGGGGTATGGTCATTGTTCCAGTGCTGTTATGGATTGCAATGATGATGATGCCGAAATATATGTTGGAAAAGCTCTGACATGTTCTGATATCGCTGATTCAGAGAACAATATCATTTTAACGGACAAAAACTGCAACGGCATTATTGACAAATTTGAGTTATTGGGAACGACATCAAATTGTAATGCCTGTGGAAATGCGTGCAAAGTCCCCGGAAGCAAGAGCATTGCAGTTGCATGTGAAGCCGTGGATACAGAAAACTTATCGGCATCATGGCGAGAAGAGGCACCGTTTGACATGTCAGCTCCTGAATTCAAATGCGTTGAGAAGTGTGCATTTGGATTTGGTGACTGCAGCAACAATGCGCGATGTGACACAGCTTTGCTGACATCCAATGCCATCACGGAAGCAGAAAGCTCAGAGGAATTTGGGTTAAGTGTCCTTGATGTCGTCATCGGCAATTCGAGTGCCTCAATATATGCTATGGATGCTGATCAAGACGGCTACCCAAGAGTTGACGTTGCAGCAACACAAGATATTGAAATATCCGCATCTAGTCGCAAGATTATGCTGGACAGTGCCAATACATTAATCTGCTGCAGTCAAAATGAGGACTTGTGCTATTCCGCCGATCGCGACTGGATAACGACAAGTCCGAAAGAAAGAGCCGAAGTCATCGACAGTGAAACAGGCACTGTTAATTATGTAAAAATTAAACTTCCTGTCAATGCAGATGCCAATGAATACAACAATGTCAGATATTATGATTCCAATGACGAAGATGCTTCTATCAATCCGAAAGCAATAGAAATATGCGATGGTATTGATAATGATGGTTCAACCTTGCTGGCAGGGAACGGTGCTGTGAGCTGCAGGACTTTTTGCAGTGGTCTGGGGGCAACAGGCACCGAACTGACTATTATTCAGGACATCTGTAAAACATTTTCCGAGATTGCGAATGGGAAGGTTGTTTATCGTGCAAACGCTTACTGCGATGTCACAGAAGACGGACTGAATGACACCAAAGCCTGGATTGATCCTGTAGATAAGACAGAACATCTGTTTAACGATACCTGCAAGATGCGGCATGAAGCCGGCAACGTTTGTAATGATCAGGCCGTTGTCCAATGTAAAAAGGAACCGGTTATCTGGTGCAATGCAGGAACGGAAGACTGTTTATGCGGTTTCGATGAGCATGGCGCATTCAGAATCACACCAGACAATACGCATATCAACGAAGAAACCGGAGAAGTGACCTATTCACCTGTGGCAGAACATTATGTGAAGCAAGCCAAATGGGTAGGCAACGATATTGATGCTGAATTCTGCCGTTGTGACGGAAGCAAATGCGAAAATGATAATGGATGCACAGATAAGGATTCAGCCCGCTGTTTTGAATTATGTCACGCAAACTGCCGAAAGAATATCAGCTATGGATTGAACTGTATTGGCGAAGCAGACAAAGACAGTCAGGATGGCTTGAAACTGGATGATTCAGGCAAACTGGTGCCGGTTTTTGATGGATTTGATTCGAATTGTGACGGAGTTCCGGACGATGCGGCCATTGTTCCATGTGTCATTACAGCGGATGCAGAATATTTAGATTATATGAATGGTGTCAGCAGTTCATTCGATATATATGTGACGAATGACAATTACAAATATCCTCTCAACAAGACAGATAATTCACTAAATTTGTGCAAACTCGGGATACTGAAACGCGGAAATCTGATGAATCCGGATAAAACATTTGCACCTGTCTGTATCCCATTATTTGAGCCAAGAGCCTATGATTTTTATGGAGATGGAATAGATTCAAACTGTGACGGAGTCGACTACGATTTAAGCAACACGATTCTGGTCGCCTCAGAATCACAGGGAGATATTCAGGGCGGCGGAGGTTCATGCCGGTTTGATGAAAAAGGATATGCCCATCCCTGTCCGACACTGAGTGATGCAATTTCCAAAGCAAAAGTTGAAATAGCGAATGGGATATTTTATCAGGATATACTCATAACAGCCAGCACATACGAAGAGAAGCCGGACACCAATATTGCGATTCAAATACCGTCGGCGGAACATATGAAATTTTTGCCGCAATATTATACACTCTACGATAACGAGACCCTTCAAAACGAAATGTATCAAGGACATATTCTGGACGGGCTTACACTTCATCGCAATCTTGTAAACAGAACAAAGCGTGATTCAAGCTTTAATCCGAACCATTATATATATCGTTATGACAAACGCACTGCGAAAAGTGTGATTGAAGACGGCATGAGCAAGACTGTCTATAATTTTGAGCCCATAATGTCTGAAAAGACCCGGCCGGAGGAATATATTCGCATTTTTGGTGGATTTTCACGGACACAAAATTCATCAGGCCTAAAATCAGAAAAGGACTTTTGGAATCGCACAGGCGAAACGACAGTTAACTACAAACCAGAGCCCAGTGATTTAAATTATAGAAACAGTTTTTCAATGATTGCCCTGAATGAAGGTCAGACAGGAAACATATCCCTTTTGCTGGATCATTTAACACTGAACATGGGGGAAACGGATGCGGCTTCAGTCGGAGATGACACTTCATTATCGTACACATATGCAGAAGGCATCACCTACATTGGCATTAACGGAACGACGGGGATCGATCGTTTAAATCTTCAAAATACAGAAGTGAACGTATCCGCGCCTGTTGGTTATGGATTTAGCGATGCCTCCCAATCAGGAAACAAAGGCGCAACAGGAAAAGATGCCCAACGTGATACATATAATTGGAATGATTATGTGACCTCCTACTCAGGCAATTTATGCCAACAAACTTCCACTTCACTTTCTAATTACTGTGGCTATGGGAATGAAGGAAATCAGTATATTTCGTATGCGGAAGGAGGATGTGGCGGATATGCCGATGGGCATACAGGCAAAGGGGCATCTCATGCCAAAGGGAAAAACAGCAAGGCATTAGTCTTATATAATTATTTGCAAAGATTTGGCTCATACAATCTGGCTTATAGTGGAGTTTTAAGCAATGCTGTCTCAGCTGGAGCCCTTGGTTCATTAGGCAGTGGCGGATGCGATGAAAGCGTAGGCCAAAACGACGATGAGAAACGCGGAGATTACAATGGAGCCGCAGGCAAAGGAGGGAATGGCGGAAAGAATGGTCTGTCCAAAGACATAGTGATGTCGTGGAAACTGGATAATGCTGAACGTTCCATTTATGTCCACAGCAATCGTTCGAAGGGAAAGGGGCATTACGGCATTCCTGGATTTGGCGGTGGCGGCGGAAGTATCAAACGCTGCTGGTATCATAGCACATCGAGCAATACCGATTGTTTTGCAGGCAGCGGAGGAAACGGGGGGTGCGGCGGCGAAGGCGGTGAAGCCGGAGGAACCGGCGGTTCTGCACTTGGCATTGTTTTGATGTCAGATTCGAAAATTCCCGGTTCAACAAAGCTTATCATGAATGAGAGCAACATTTCTGTGACCCCGGGCAGTGGCGGATTGCAGCAAAGAGGCGGTGATGGCGGTATTGGGGGTGATGGCGGGAGAGCCTATCGATATGCCCGGGAAGGCGTAGCCAATGTCGATACGCAATGCCAGCGCATGGGATCTGGCGGACCTGGCGGCGGCGGCGGTGCCGGTGGTGCCGGAGCCGGCGGCAGAAGAGGATGGGCCTATCCCTTCGTCTTTGCATGTGCACAATCACTCAACCTCTCCTATGACGACGACTCAACATTGGCCAGCCTCGCCAATTGCGGCTTCAGCATTCCCGAGAACATGAAAAATAATCCATCTGACTTCGGAACCCAGAATCTATCCAGTGCCATATCTTATGCAGACAGCCAGACCCTGGGGGGAAACGGTTCTGATGGTGACTCTCAAACCAAGAGCACACGGGCAAAGAGTCAGCGAGATGACGCTCGTCCCGGCGGTGCAGGCGGTGTTGCCGCATCCCTGACTGGTGATGAAGATATAAACGATCACTCCTGCATGAAACTCAATGCGGATGGAAAAGGCTATCACAATATCATTGTTAAAACAATTACGATAGAAAACTGAATCCGTTCTTTCATGGCATCACACACCATGTGCAGTCCTCATCATGCATTTCACCATACCATCTTCAGATAAATTCACAGAAAGTCTTTTCTGACTAAGGAATATCATGAAAAATAACGTCAGATGCCATCTGCTTTTCTGTTCGCTGCTATGCATTGTCAACGCATGCGGCGACAATAACGACAGTTCAGAACAGGATCTATGCCTGAATGCCGTTTGCTATGAAAATGAAACGTGTAACTCGGAAACTGGGCTCTGTGAAAAACTCACCGTAGATCTCTGTGCAGAAAAGACCTGCAATGAAAACGAAATATGCAATTCGCAGACGGGAGATTGCGAAAAATTGCCGCTAAAAGTTGAATGTGAAAACACTGAAGACTGTTCTGATAATAAGATTTGTCGCGATAATCAATGCGTTTTTGAGTGCGAAAGCAATGACGCATGCAGTGATGACCTTATTTGCAGGAACAATCGCTGCACAGCCTGTACTGAGCACGCTGACTGCGATGGCAATCTGATATGCAAAGATGGAAAATGCGATGTCGAATGCAATGAAACTCCGGACTGCGAAGAGAATCTCGTTTGCAGAGAGCATCAGTGCAAACCGACCTGTGAAGTAAACGAACACTGCGAAAATGAATTCATCTGTGTCAATAATCAATGTGTAGAGTGTGCAGAAAATTCAGATTGTACGAATGGATTTATCTGCGACAAAAATAACTGTATTGAGTGCCTTGAAGACACTCATTGCAGCGATAACAAGATTTGCATCGAAGAAAAATGTATCCTGGAATGTACAGCTGAAAACGATTTGGACACCGAATGTCTTCCAGAAACACCATATTGCACAGCAAATCGATGCGTTGAATGCATGGATGACAACCAATGTTCTGAAAATTATCACTGCACTGTTCATGTTTGCATTCCGGAATGTGAAACCGGTAATGACTGTATTTCGACAGGTGGAAGCGACAACAACACACCGATTTGCTTCAATCACAAATGCGTTGAATGTATCGAAAACGGCAGCTGTGAATCAAACCATTCCTGTATAGACAACATCTGTACGGCATGTTCAGGCATTGATGCTGACTGTGATGGCGTTAAAGATTCTGACGATGTGTGTCCTTTTAATGCAAAATACACAAAAGAAACCAACATAGACTGCAATATTGTTGAAGAAGACGGCGTAAAAATCTTTGAACTGTATGATGTTTCGGAACTGCCAAAACTTCATGAGCTACTGACAGAACGTACAGACGAAGATGATATTGTTGTGCGCCAGATGCGCGATTTCAATCTCTACGATATCATTGGGGCGGCAAACATCAAAGATGTCCCGTTCAAAACGACCGCCCTTTCGTGGTATGAGAAAAAGACCGATTCAGAAACCGGGGAGAAAAGTTATATTTTCCATGATGCAGCCCAGGAAGAAACCGGATATGTTATTCCGGATGCGACATGTACCAGCGCCCTGACTCCTGTCGATTTGAATCACGTCATATTCGACGGTGGTGGTCATACCATAGAGTTTTCTGATAAAGACGGCCATACATGCTCGCTTGTGACATCATTTTTCGGTTCTGTTCAGAATTCAACCGTTAAGAATTTAACCTTAAAATATAATGTTCGTGGTCTGGCAAATTCTATTTTTGCAGATTCCATTCAAAACTCGACCGTTGAATCGGTATCCATTATCGGTAACATCAACCTGGAAACAGAACCTGCTTTAGAAGAGAAAAATATCACGTCTTACGAGTCCATATTTGACATATCCAGGTATTGGAATTTCGGTATTATAACAGCGCCGGAAGCCATTAATATGAATAATATTTACCGCAATATTTCGTTTACCGGAAATATTGTTCTGCAAAAGCCGAAGGAAAATATCACTGATCTTTTTCACGTATTATTCGGAGGTTTTTTTGGTAATTTGAACCATTGTGTTGTTGAAAATGCCCAGCTCACGGTGCCGGAACATTTCCTCGCCGATTCACGCTCTGTTCATGGAGCAGCCTATGGAATCAATGAACAGTCCGAGCTGGCGAATATTCATTTAAGCATTCCCGACATCGTCATGCACAATTCGTCAATTTTCAATGGCATTTCGGCGAGTATTAATGAATCAGTATTTACAGGTGATACCGAAATTCTTATCGATAATGCAATTTATTTTGACACCCCGTCAATTTCAAAAAATAATGGAATAAACGGTGTAGCTGGCAATATCAATTTCTCTTCCTTTGAAAATCTGATGCTTCATGCCAGTGTTATCAGCCACAATCAGTCCTCATTTTCCGGCATTTCTTCATCCAGCCGAGTTACAGAATTTAATGGAACTGTTAATTTGGAATTTCCAATTCTGGATTTTGAAAAATACAAACTCACACTATTAATCAGAGATACTAATATAAATGCGTTTAAACAACCTGTTAAAGTCACTATAGGTTCTCTTCGTGCTGACACTTATTATGGCATTTATCAAACAGGCAGTTATACATTTGATTCCAATGGATTTGATATTCAGATTGGAGATGCCGAAATTGAAAGTTACTACACGGGAATTGCTGTAAATAATGTTACAGGCTCAATGAAAGGAAACAATCGCATTCAGATATCGAAACTCACCATAAAAAATGGAGATTACTTTGGAGTAACTGAACATATTTTGCACCCAATTTCCAATATTGATATAAAAATTGGCGAACTTACTGCAAAAAATTATTATGGCATCACCAATATGTTTTTTCAACCCAGTGCGTCAGGTGATGAACCTACAGAAGAAAATCCCTTCGAAGTGTCTGATATTAAAATTGATATTGATAAAATAAAAGCAGAATCATTTTTCGGTCTCATCCCGACGTGTAAGGGTAATATTCATAATATCTTAATGAACATTGACGAAGTGACAGCCGCTGATGGTTTTCATGCTCTTGTTCAACACGCAAACAACTGCAGTCTGTCAGATGTTGACTTCACCAATAAGACAATCCATGCATATGCTTCCAAAGAAAATTATTTTGTTGCTGATTCCTGCGAACCCGATTCGTCATTCAACCACATCAGAATCATTACAGATTTAATCAGTTCCAAAGAAAACATTTATCTGTTGGAAAATTTAGACTGCAAGCTGACTGATTCCGGATTCTTTTTGAATGCAGAATCTTTGAACGGTTTTATTCCATTTGGAACAATTTATGAGAATGCTGTTATTGAAAACATGTCATTGTATGCCAATGTTTCCATTGCCAATCTGATTTATGGCAAGAAAAATTATACGGATATACCAGAAG
>JAZRWV010000176.1:0-2787 GCA_045599925.1 Myxococcota bacterium | reverse complement strand
CTTGAACGACAATCTCACCCTCGTGGTCATGTTTCATGCCACCTGCAGTAACTAGTCGTTTCAAGGCTTCGTTCGTGTTAGCTAATCACGAACTCAAACGCAACCATACAAGTTGTAACGAAATATTAAAAATATGTTGTTCGCTAGTAGCAATCGCATGAACAAAGCGATAAACTTATAGTCCTCTTTTGTCCGGAGTGCTCATTTTTTGCCCAATATCTGGTGCGAAAGCGTATTGCAAAAATTTTAATGGTAACAAGAACTTTAATAATTAAGAGCATGAAAATCTGATAAAAATCTAATGAAAATCGATCTGAGAAATCACGGAAAAGGAGTGCATTTTATGCTGTTTTTAGAGAACTTTTGACCAGGCGTATCCCCTCAGAAAACATAAGTGCTGGAATAATTTGCATTTTTCTTCGTTATACAAGACATCGAGTATTCGACAAACACAGATAGATATTTTAGGCATGATTATGAAAAGAAAATTTATCCATTTTTTACTGTCAGCATTTGCCATTGCAGGTCTGTCGGGATGTCATCAGAATGTGCAGACGGAAAACAATGCCACTGCGGAAAACGTAGTTGTCAAATCGAAACAACCAGCATCCAATACAGCACCATCAGCTGCATCGGAACATTTTTTGAACGAAGTACTCGGGCTGGCCACCCCGTTCATCGAACGCGACTATATCAAGGGCATGGTCATCGCTGCAGTGACATCTGACGGCATTTCGTATAAGGCTTTTGGAAATCTTGAGAATATTGATGATGCCCCAAATACAGTTCTGGAAATCGGAAGTATTTCCAAGGTTTTCACATCACTTGCATTTGCTTCGATGATAAATGACGGCATTGTTACTGCGGATACACCGCTGAGTATGTGTCTGCCGAAAGACAAGTCTTTTGCCAATGTTGAGGATATAACTTTGGGCATGCTTGCTTCGCATACATCCGGTTTGCCTCGTCTGCAGGAAGACATCAAGACTGCGAATATGGATGATCCCTATAATGACGTGACTTTGGATAAGCTCTGGCAGTCACTGGCAACGACAGAACGAACGCCGGATGAAACCGGTTCATTGCATGGTCAGTTTGAATACAGCAATTTTGGCGGGGCCATTCTCGGACAAGCGCTTACACTTTGTGATCATCGCAATTCATGGGATGATTTGATTGCCAGAAGAGTCACAGATATTATGGGATTAAACAGTGTTGGAGTCATGCCGTATGCTTCTATTCAGCAGGGATACGACTCTAATTTGTCAGAACATGCCCCCTGGCATTGGGGGGACGGAGCCATGGCACCATGCGGTGGACTCAAGGCAAATGCATCATCCCTGGCAAAATTCGTCCAAATAGCGATTTCCGATGAATCATCGCCCGCACAAGACATAATTAAGACATCACTAGTTCCTGTATTTACGCCCGTTGCTGGAACGCAGGGATTTGATGCCATAAGTTTGAATTGGCTTCATGGAATCGGACTTCTGAGCAATGCACTTTTTACCGATGAAAATGCCAAACAAAACATGAAATCGCTTGTCTGGCATAATGGACAGACAGGAGCCGGCACATCTTTTGTCGGATTCCTGCCTGAGAAAAAAGCCGGTATTGTCATTTTAAGCAACACATCCAACGATTCATCGACAATTTTAGGAATTGCAGCATTAGGCATCATTGCCGGCGAGCAGAATGCCCATTTGAGCAGTGTAATTGAACGAATGATACCAGCACCAGCCATACTGACTCGCAATCAACTTCAGCGAATGGCCGGATTTTATTCGGATGAAACAGGGAAAGATACCATTCATATTGAACTCAAAGACGACAATACCATTTGGGATGGTTCAAACCATTTCAGACTTTGGCCAAAAGACGAGAAAACGCTTGTGTATCGCATAATTCCCAATCTCATTTCATTCGAACTCCCGGATGATGGTTCGCCTGCTCCGGCAGTTGTTTATGTCGATAGAGGCAGGCCGACACCACTCAAACGAATTCAGCCCTAATTGGGAAGTTATTTGCTCCCTCCGGCACCACTCCTTTGTTTTTTGTGCCGGGGTGAGCAAATCTGTGGCTTACAGCCACTTTGCCTGACGACGTTTTGAGCTAAAGATATAAACTTGAAGCGCGTAAAGCGTTTATACACTCTTTATTTTAGTTACAGCTCAGTCGGGGCTTAAGAAAGGGCTGACAATTTTTAATTACAGAAGTTCTTTCTTAATTCAATAATCTTTGCAATACGCCTTTGGCGGCAGGGGGCGTTCGATTGTGAACGCCCCCTACTTTCCTCAGTTCACAATATAAAATGCGCTATATTTCCCGCGCCTATTGGCGCTTCAATTTGCGCATTTCATTTGTTCACTGGGCTCTGCGATTTTCGCCATTCGCAGGATGGCGAAAATCCTCGGCCCCCCGGCTCTCATCAGATTCTGCCTTAAAATTGAGTTTTATTCAGGCTTTCCTTAATTAAGTTGAGCAATGCTTATACAGTATTGGCATCACAAAAAATCTTGTTTTGAAAATAATTTTCTCAAGGAACCTCTGATCAAAACAATATTTTAAGGCGCAAATTGAGGAAAGCCGGGGTAGGGGCCCTGGCGAGGCAGAGTGTTCAGGTACGGTGAAAAGCATACAGCACCTTAAAAATTGCGGATTCCAAAGGCCTTAGGCCTTTGGTGGGGGGCCGAGAAGGCAACCGTTCTGTGAACGGTTGCCCTCGCAGAGCCCAGTGAGCAAATGAAATGAATGAGTTGGAGAGCCGACAGGCTCGGGAAACGAAAT
>JAZRWV010000175.1:0-6237 GCA_045599925.1 Myxococcota bacterium | reverse complement strand
GGGATCCCCAATCTGGGCAAACTAAATTGATAATCCAACTCATCCCACATCATCACAGATAGGCAGCTTATTTTTACGGATGCTGTCAACGGCGTGGTGTATCCACCTCTATCCAAGAGCCCCCGGCTGAATAGTTACCTTATTTTTCTGGGGCTTTGTCTCGGCCCCTCAGTTCGCAATATGAAATGAACTTCGTTTTCCGAGCCGCCTCACCTCTTTGTCACTTCGTGACGTTCCTCCTCTCCATTATGGCGAGGAGGAATTTAAGGTAACATTTCATTTGTTCACTGGGTTCTGCGGTTTTCGCCATTCACAGGATGGCGAAAATCCTCGGCTTCCAATGGGAGAAGGATATGGATTCGCTTCGCTCATCCGGGGAGTAGGATGCTTAACAGAAGCAAAGTGAATCGGAAAACTATTCATAATGAATTGTTTATAGGTTCCTTAAAGAGACTATGCAGCAGCGGCATCCAGCCGAGAAGGATTTCGAGATTCATGCCGGAGCCATGCGCTTTTTGGCATAGCCCCGGTTATGTGAAGCATTGGCTTTCAGCCGATATAATATTCACATTAGCTATAGCTGGAACAATAATATGAAGGATTGTGTCAGGGATGAATTGTATTATTGTTTGCCGTATGGCTTTGCCATAGGCAAACAAGTCGGGCGTATCGCAGATAGCCCGACGAAGACGTGCGTGTGAAACAGCACGTTATATATAAAAATAAAAGATATAAGAAATATTAATATATTTAATAATTTAAAATATTATCAACAGAGAAGGGCTCGTGCGTGTTTGCAGTCGGATGTTAGCTGATTGATGAGCTCGTCTTTTGATCGAAAAGTCATTTCGTCACGGATGAAGTGTTTGAAAGCGATTTTAATGGTATGTCCGTATAAATCGCCGTCGAAATCGAGCAGATGCGATTCGGCGAGTGTTGCGACAGGGCCAAAAGTTGGCGTCTGGGTGATTGCCGTTACGGTTTCATATGTATTGATATTATCGACAGTAACATGTGTGGCGTAAACGCCGAGTTTTGGCATGACCTGATCCGGCGCGTGGATATTTGCTGTTGCGAAGCCAAGAGAATGACCGCGACTGGCACCGTGTTCGACGAGTCCGTAGAGAGCATAAGGGGCCGACAGCATCTGAGCAGCATCGTCGACATGGCCGGTTTGAATGGCGGTTCTAATGCGCGAGGAGCTGACGGCTTCGCCCTGATATGGGGCCATAGCTAGAGAATGAAGGGCAATGTCGTGTTCGGCGCACATTTGACGCAGAAGGTTGATGTCACCGGATTTTCCTGCCCCGAAAGTGAAATTGGCACCGAGAACAATGGCCGCAGGTTCAAGGGGAAGCAGCACACTGTCGAAGAATTCCTGCGGATTCAGCGTGTGGATGTCAGCAAATGGCAGATACAGCACTTCATCCAGACCAAGAGAATCTAGAATTTGTTCTTTGACATTTTCAGGATGGATGAAGAAGTGTGGAGTTGGATGAAAAAACTGCCGTGGGTGAGGGGTAAAAGTCACGGCGACGGCATTTGCGCCCCAGCTTCGAGCGAGTGCAATTGTAGTTGAAATGAGTTCGCGATGTCCGATGTGGAGACCGTCAAAATTTCCAATGGTGAGAATACTTGTCATAGATTGCTGAAATCAAAACGAACTGATGCCTGAAAATCGACATATGCATTTGGCTGAATCAGAGAGGTGAATATGTTTCCGCCCGTCTGGGTTTCATGATTAATGCGAGTCTGGCTGTCCTGAGGCACCTGCGTAATCATAAAGAGAATTTTCGCATCCAGTTCGATCCAGATGTGTTCGGAAAGTTTGTACATCACCCCGAGGATTGCGTCGATATTTCCACCAAACCATGTGTTGTCTTCTATGGTGGTTGAAATTGTCAGGCCGAGATGAGCTCCGGCATAGATATTCCAGTTGTCATTTTTGAAGAAGCTATAGCGAGCCCCGCCAGAGATGTGAAAGAACCAGAGAGAAGGCATGGAATTGTTTGAGATGTCTTCTGTGGAATTATAAGAGTCTTTGTTGAGGCATTCTGGATCCACGTCATTTAACGGGACGTATTTTGCGATGGCGTCGTTAAAGGATCCGTTAACGACATCGACCGGTGTGCATGACACATGGGTAACTTTGCTATTTTTCCATCGCATTCGAGCCATATCGAATCGAATTTCGATATCGACGGGCAGTTCAAAACTCAGAAGGAGGCTTGCATTAAAATGGATGGAACCCAGTGCATTTTCGTAAGTTTTGAGAACGGGATAGTATCCGAGTTCTGGGGTAATTCGATATTCCCTGTCGGTTTGGCCGGTAAAATAATCCATGAGGGCGAGGCCCGGACCGGCACCAATGGCCAAAGACTGAGCCGGACATATCGAAGGGCAGAACACGACGCACAAAAAGAATGCACATTTAAGGATGAAATGCAGGCGTCGTTGTGTCGTCATTGGATATAAAAAAAGGCAGTCATCGAAATGACCGCCTTTCAAAGCAAGTAGCTAGGAGTGGACTCGGACCACCGACCTGACGGGTATGAGCCGTCTGCTCTAACCAACTGAGCTACCTAGCCATGCATTTCGGAAATCATTCGATTTCCTCAAGTCGGCGGCCTTATGCCTAAATTGATTCATTTTGTCAATCATTTTTTGATGTTTTTATATGCTGCATCATCGAATTCAATTGCACATTGCACATTGCACATTGCACATTGCACATTGCACATTGCTTATTGGTATAAATCCGCTATAACGCATAAGAATGAGTTCATGCACCGTATCCATTTGCTGGAAACTGGAGCTTGTCATCGGAATAGGAGGATCTCCTGATGCATCGAAAACTGACTGTAGTGCTTGTTTTGATGAGTTTGTCTCTCGCAGGCGGGCTGAATGTCGGATGCTTAAGCTTTGACACTGATGTCAAAATCATTAAGGAAAAAGAACCCGATCCGGGAACTGTATATAAGCCGGAAGTCATTGAGGATATTCCGGAGCAGGGGAATGAACCGTCCAAACCAGGCGGACCTGGGGAACTTATTCCGGGAGAGGAAAATCCTGACGATCCACTCATCAATCAGGGGGGGGGCAATGGTGGAGAGGTGACGATTCCGGAAGTTCTTTCACTGGAACTCATTTCTCCGGCATCCGGAGATGTTCGTGGCGGTTATGAAGTTCGAGTTCGCGGAAAATTGCTCGACAAATCCGGTGTCGTACAGTTCGGTGCGGTACAGGCTCCGTCTCAGATTTTTGTCAATTCCAATGTCGTTCGTGCTGTTGTTCCTTCTGGTAAAGAGGGATGTGTCGATGTCATTTGGACGCAGGATGATCAGAAAGTCGTTTTGAAAGATGGCTTCTGTTATTCTGAAAAACTCGATATCACGCAGATTTCACCGAGTGTGGTTGTCGAAAATGCGCCTGTTGAAATTGAAATCAGTGGCACCGGTTTTGATGAAAATACCCGTATTTATTTGAGTGATTCTCAGAATATTCTTCCACTTGTTGAACCGCATCTGATTTCAAATCAAAAAATGAGGGGGATGATGCCGGTTCTGGATGCAGGGAAGGTGACTGTGATGGTTGTCAATGCCTCGGGAAAAGATGTCAGTCCCGATGCGATGGAGGTGCTTCCTCAATTTGCGGTCGAAAGCATTTCTCCGTCTGCAATAATTGCAGGGTCCTCTGTTTCATCATCCATCACAGGCTCAGGGTTTGGGCGTGACACAAAACTCATGATTGGAAGTGTCAATGCTGAGATTGCAGAGGTCTCCTCAAATGAAATTCAATGGACGGCTCCGGCACTCAGTGCCGGGAGTTATGATCTCCTCATTTGGGATAATTATCGCCAGCTTCGACTTGATAATGCGGTACATTATTATAACGATAATGGTCAGATGCAGATTTTTTCTGTGTATCCGAACAAAGGCGGACAAAAGGGCGGAAATGCAGTTTCCATTCAGGGCGTTAATCTGCCGGCGTCGGGCAATGTTTCCTTTGGGGAAACGGCTGCATCGGTTCTGACTCGTACAAATATGGAGTGGGTTGCAGCTGCACCGGCTCATCAGCCAGGAATGGTGAGTGTTTCCGTCGCAGGAAATACCCTCGAAAATGCATATGAATATGTTGCAGAGAGTGCGAATTTCAATGTTGATTCACTTGAACCGTCGCATGCCATTGTTGGAGATTCGACGCAGGTCACCATTACAGGCAGTGGATTTGATGATGATCTTCAGGTTTCATTTGGTCCGTGGACTGCTCAAACTCTAACGGTGACAGACAGTTCTCATGCAACCGTTCTCGTTCCTCCCGGGGCAGGAACCGTCCCCGTCCTTGTTTCTCATCATTTGCAGTCGAAAACTTTTTCCTTTACTTATGATGAAGAGGTTTCGATTGTCGGAGTCAGTCCCGAACAGTCAGTTCTTACAGGCAAAACCCGTATCGAAGTATATGGCACTGGTTTCTCGGATGGCATGTCTGTTGTTATCGATGGCGAAACTTATGATGTGACTGTGGTCAATCCGGGATATCTCTATTTTGAGGCACCAGCTCACGATGTGGGGACTGATAATGTCATCCTTAAATGTGTGGATGGAACGGAATGTGCTCAGACTGAGCTGACATGGTTTGATCCGAGCGGTGTCAATACGAGCGCATCCGGTGGCATTATTGATGGCGAACTTCATGTGACGGTTCTGACGGTTGATACGGCTGCCCCCATTCCGGATGCAACGGTTTATATCGGCAGTGATCTCAAGACAGCTCTTTCAGGAAAAACGGATGAAAATGGGCGGGTTTCGTTCTTCGACGATTCACTTAAAGATGCACAGAGTGTTTTTGCCTGTGCTCCCGAACATTCCTGCAACACGCTTCAGCCCGTCAATGCCTCCAATATCACGCTATTTCTTGAGGACTGGCATGCAGATGATCCACAGAAAAATGACGACGACCCCGTTGAACTGCCCCCCATGGATGGCGAAATGGTCAATCCAATAGAGGTGACGTTGCCCTTTAAGCCGACAGATCCCTATTTTTCCGGTACGGTTGGTTCTTTTGGAAAATTTGAAGTTGTTTCAAACCCTAATCTCGTCAAAGCCGGGCTTGTCATGCAGTCTGCACTGAGCCCTTATATGATGTCCTATAGCAAAGACGACGTCTATCTCATTCTTGAAGAAGGTGGCTCCTATCGCATTAGGGCAAGAAAAGGTGATGTCGCGCTTGCCCTTGTCTGTGGATATTACGATACGACGACAGGAGGGTTTTATCCCAGATATATTGGTGTAAAACGTCATCAGTTTGTTAACGACGGCTCGCAGATTGTCAATCACCTCGAATGTCCATTGCCGCTCAATCAGACTCAGAGTGTGAAGCTTCTCGATGCACCGTTGAATTCCGGCCCCAATATCGTTCATGCGAGTGCTTATATCTTTGTCGGAGATGAAGGATACCTCGGCGGGTTTATGTCGGGGACTTCAGAGACGGATTATGTTGTCATTACGCAGATGCCGCCGCTTCGTGATACGCTTTCTGAATCTTCATTTGCGATTACGGCCGGTGCTTATACCGACATGAATTATCCGGCTTCGATTTTCTATGCATACGATGTCAAGCCGGACGGCAAAACGCTTGAAGTCGGTCCGGCGGCTCCGATTCCCGTTTTCCGAACGACGAATACCGAAGATATCCTTAAAACCGGTGTCATTCAATGGTCTGTCGAATATCCTCAAAACGTCGATTTCTATGCGATGACGATTCAGAGCTATTCATCAGCAGGTTCGCATCTTCTCTATCAGTTTTATCTTCCCGGAAAGGCGACTTCTGCCGAGTTTCCTTCAGTTTTTTCGTGGGCTGAAGACCACTCCGAGCAGCTTTATATCACACTGACGGCCTACAAATCTGTCCGCGAAGGCTTTGATTTTAACCTTTTTTCGACCGGAGATGTTCGCTACAATTATATTCATTCGTCGGCTTCTGCGAATCTGGTTATTCGGGATCCGTCGCTTGAGCCGCATTCCGGACCGGTTGGCTGATTTGTGGATGCCGCCTATGGAGCTGCGCTCCATACGGCGGCTTTGTTTTGGCCGCGCTATTGGCAGCAGCCAATACGCGCGGCTGCGCGCATCGCGCGCTTTTTATGAATTTCGCATCGAAATGACTTATGACCACCTATCAAATTGCGTCAAATATCGATTTACAGCCTGTTGAAGATTCCATGATGGCGCTCGACCT
>JAZRWV010000174.1:0-2498 GCA_045599925.1 Myxococcota bacterium | reverse complement strand
GAAAAAGTCGGTGTGATGATAGGTTCTGTTCTTGCCTGAGCTGGTTGTGTATTGATATTCGACGCCAGAAAAAAAGGTGCGGAACCTGACACCATTCAGGTTTGCTGTGATGGCGTCACTGACGGCCCCTTTGTTCCAGCTTGTTCCTCCCAGATTGAGGCTTGTGATGAGATGGGGGTAATTCTCTTCCGCGATGAAATCGTGAATTTCCGGTGAATCGGTTAAATTCAGACCAGGGTGAGAGAACTCATTCATATTTTCGAAATGTGCATCTGGAAATTGATTTACGAATTCCTTCTGGATGATCTCATTACTATAATAATTGGTGAACTTGTTTGAGATTTTGAATGCAATAAATTTTAATGCGATACCAAGAACAACCGCCAAGACAATAAAAATGATAAAGATGTGATTTTTTTCAACAAAACATGCCCAAACAAAAATAGATAAAAAGCTAACAATGGATGTAATATTGCAGAAAGAACACAGAGATTTATAAGTTTTAAATTTTTTGACCAGAGTTTTGCCAAAATTGTTAAATGTTTGTCTTGGTTTATCTTGAAATGTGAAGGGAGTGTCGACGAATCCAATGGGAATGCCGTTGCAGTCCAGTTCTACGGGCGTATCTTCGAGATGATCCTTGAACAATAGGGGTTCGGGTGTTTCGTTGGGAAGTGTATTTGAGAGAGAATCTGGAGAGATGGGATTACCGCTTGTAATGAATGAATCCATGGCTTTTTCTGTATTCGATTATTGGTTGTAAGGAAGGCGGCGAAAATCCTCGGCTCCTCAGTTCGCTATATGAAATGAACTTCGTTTTCCGAGCCGCCTCACCACCTTGTCACTTTGTGCCGTTCCTCCTCTTCATTATGGTGAGGAGGAATTTTAGGTAACATTTTATTTGTTCACTGTGCTCTGCTGTTTTCGCCATTCACAGAATGGAGAAAATTCCCGATCCCCTGGCTTTTATCATTTTCTGTCTTAAAATATTATTATTCAGAGGTTATTTGGCATATTCTGCGATGATATCTGTGATGGTAAACATTTCGGTAAGGTCTGTTCCAAGATTTGCGAATGCGCTCTCTGCATTGCCCGAAAAGCTGAATTCGAAGATGTCTTTTTCACGCATAATAACGAGAATGAAGAAACCGTTGACGAGACGAACCGACCAGTTTATGCCTGGAAGTAATTGATAAAGCTTGAGCATGCATTCCATGAATTCAGGTGTTTCGATGGTTTTGTCATGGGGGCACGGACAGTTTTCCACGAGACTGTCATTGCCGGTAAGTTTACTAAAGGCGCGGGCGATGGTTTCTAATCCACTGGTTTTGTAATATGGCGCAATTTCTGGGGAATAGTTGAAGACATTGATGATGTCGAAATAAGAGGAAAGCATGCTGGAAGTTTTACTGACATTTGTGGGGAGGAACAGTTTATCGCAGGAAAACTGGATTTTTGCAGGGAAAATGTAGATTTGACCTCGAAAGATGGGGGTTCTGCTGGTACTATTACCGTTGTATGTGACCAACTCAAGGAATGTATCGAAGAAACGGAAACGCGTATTTTGGCATGTTGCGATCACTTCGTCGCTGACAACGCCCTGATTCCATGCTTTTCCACCCAGATCGAGATATTTGACGAGATGACGGAGTTCTGCGCCTGAAATAAGGTCGGGATCGATATCTTCGTTTCTGAAACTTTCAAACAGGTGTGGGCTAACCGAGTGATTTGTTCGATTGTAACATGCATCCGGGTATCTTCCCCGAATTGTCTTCAGAACGATTTCGTCCTTAAAATATCTGGTTGCCCTGGTTTTGGAGGTAATAGTTATGATAATGCCAATGGCGCAAATCATAAAAGAGCCAACGGCCAGTGGAATATTATGGAATAACAAAATGAAGAAGGCGATTCCTGAGATGATTGCCGCTATGAGGCTGATGTTGAACGTCAGTTTGCAGTTCGAGAGTTTTTTTATATCGCCTGATTTGGCATTTTGTGTGCAGAGAACTGGCAGCAGTTCGATAGGTTTGTCTTTGATGCTGCCCAGGCTGTCGTGGTCGTTTGCATATGCTGAAGATGATATTGCTTCGCCGCCAGTAATAAATGAATCCATGAGTTAGTGCCGTTAGGTGATGATTGGTTGTATTGGTAGCAGGAACAGGAATGACACGTTTCAGAGGCCGATTATTTTGCGTATTCCAAGATGATATCGATGAGTGTTTGCGTTCTTGAAATTTCATTGGGCAGGGCCACGAGTTTCGAGTTGACTGATTCGTTGCGTTCGAGGTTAAAATGAAAGGAATTTGAAGTAATGAGAATAAAGAAATTGTTATAAATTCTGACTTCCCATTGGATTCCCTGTAAGTACTTATAGATTTTAAGCAGGCATTCCATAAATTCGTAACTATTCAGCCGGGGGCTCTTGGATAGAGGTGGATACACCACGCCGTTGACAGCATCCGTAAAAATAAGCTGCCTATCTGTGATGATGTGGGATG
>JAZRWV010000173.1:0-6156 GCA_045599925.1 Myxococcota bacterium | reverse complement strand
AGGCGTTTTTCGCGAAGTCGAGCGGCTTCGCGAAGTCGTGCATCACCGCTCATATCGCGCAACACGTCAGCAGCTTTGTTCAATGTGTTATCATCTTTAAACATATCAAGCTCCTCAGGCTTTTTGACATTCAGGAATTTGAGCCATGCTGCCATGCGCTCCGCCAAATTCACGGAATCGAGTTTACCAACTTTTTTCAATTCAAAAAAGTGCAATGACATTTTGTCTGAAAAAGGCGTCTGTGTGCCTTTGATAACCGGAATAACCTCTGTATGAATGTCTGCTCTGTTTTCGAACAGATTAAAGTCGAGCAGGTTGATCGTAATAGCCTGTTTGAGTTTGCAATATTCCTCGCCGGTTTTCAGGTCTGCAGTAAATAGTTTTGCCCAATAGAAAAGTGCGCGATCTGCATATCCCAAAAACTTTCGTATCTGAATTTCGATGTCGATTTGGCGGTTATCCATACTAATTCTCAAATCGAGACGACTGAATTTGGCTTCCGATTCCTCCGGTATCATTTCAGGATTTGTCAGTACGAGGTTTTGCACTTGTTCCATTGGAATCGACAACATCGATGATACAAAATCCCGCAGCAGATCGAGGTTTTCCGAAAATAACTTTTTAAAGACAATGTCAAGTTTAGGTGAAAGCAGTTCGTCCATCATCCATTTCTCCCTTTATCAAACATTATTGCTCAATTCCGAGCCCACATTCTATCGCTCGCCAGATTTGAAGTGTGAAAAAAGTGTGTAAAGCGAGTAATGGCTAGGGGCAGAATGAATGGCGTATATTGACAAGAAAACGATTCACTTTATCCAGGGCGATAACAATCAAAATCACTGTTCGGCCACATGAAAATTGGAAAAACGTGTGGCGTGACGTCTTTTGAATGCGGAAAAATGTGCAAACAATCATACTGAAATGCGGAAAAATGTGCAAACAATTAGACTGAAATGCGGAAAAATGTGCAAAATCAGCTTCAAAAATGCGGAAAAATGTGTAAATACATGTCAGACAAGGGCCTTATGAAAATATTGCCCAAGGAGGTAAGATGGAACGACAAGTAATGCATCAGCTAGTTGCGTGGAAAAACGCGCCGGATCGCAAACCTTTGATTTTGAAAGGAGCGCGTCAGGTTGGCAAAACTTGGCTTATGAAGGCTTTTGGCGCTCAGTATTATAAGTCTGTGGTATATGTCAACTTCGATGAAGATCCTGAAATGCGTTCGATTTTCGAGTCTAATAAGGACCCGAACCGCATTGTTATGCTGATATCTTTGTTGACTGGGGTCTCGATTGATGCTGCAAACACGTTGATTGTGCTCGATGAAATACAGGAGTGCCCTGAGGCACTGAATTCCCTGAAATATTTTTGTGAAAAGGCTCCCCAATATCACGTTATGGCTGCTGGCAGCCTGTTGGGAACACTGCTTGCGCAGCCGAAATCCTACCCGGTTGGCAAAGTGAATATTCTGACGCTCGGGCCGATGATGTTCGACGAATTTCTGCTCGCGTCAGATCCTATGCTATATCAATACTATGATTCTATAATAAGAAATCAACCTGTTGAAGCCATATTTCATAACCGACTGCTTGAGGCTTATCACATTTATCTCATTGTGGGGGGCATGCCTGAGTGTGTGCATATATGGGCAAATACTCGTGATTCATTAAATGTAGCAAAGCATCAGCGCGAGCTTATCGAAATATATGAAAATGATTTTTCAAAACATAATGGACGTGTCAATAGCGGACGCCTGCTTATGGTATTTCGCAGTATCGTATCGCAGCTGGCTAAGGAAAATGAAAAGTTCATATATGGCGCTGTACGTACGGGCGGTCGAGCTCGCGATTTTGAGGAAGCTATAGAATGGCTCGTTTCTGCAGGTATGCTTAATCGCGTTTATAATGTTTCTAAACCTGTGCACCCGCTTCCTGCTTATGAACGGCTCGATTGCTTTAAATTATATATGTTTGACACTGGCTTGCTCAAATGGATGGCTGGTATTGATAATCGCGCTATCCTGCTCAGATCAGATTTTTCCTTTAAAGGTCCACTCGCCGAAAATTATTGTCTTCAACAGATTAAATCTCAATTTGATGTTGCTCCGCATTATTATGCAATAAAAAATACCGAACTTGATTTTTTGATACAAAACGGTCAGAAGATCATCCCCATTGAGGTTAAAGCGGGAGAAAGTCGTGTGGCTGCTTCATTTAAGCGATTCATTGCAGAACATAATTCTGAAATCGCTGTTCGTTTCTCCGAACTCGGCTATGAAACAAATCCGCAATTTATTAATATGCCACTTTATCTCGTCCCGCGTTTGAGCAAATTCATTCCGATGGATGACTGAACAAAGCCAGATTGTCTAATTCCCTTCAACCGTTCTGATCTCTTCTTCGGTCAAACCATATAAGGCATACACCAGCTGATCGATTTTGCGGTCGTTTTCTTCAATTTCGAGCAGCAACCGCGTGCAGTCTTCGCGATAGCTGTTGAAATACTCTTCCCAGTCATCCTGCTCGCGAAGTGACAGCTTGATCTTCTGCTTTTTAAGCTCGCCCATAAACCCTTTAAAATCGAGCTTGTAGAATGTTTCAAGCTTATCCGTTACCTTCGCCAGCCCTAACGTCGTCTGCGCACGATTCAGGAATTTTGTGACGTACTTCTGAAGCTGCGCATTGGCTGTAAGTTGGGCATCGGCGAGAGATTCCAGTTCATTGGATGAAACATCCATCATGACAGGATAGTTTTCAAAATAGACTTTGCGAATTTCTCTCGTGCCGCCTTGCAATTCCGGACAGTTATACCAAATCCATAATTTACATAGTTTTGAATTAAAGATTGCAAGCAAATATTTTAATAAGCCACAGTTTTCCTTTGTCGTTAATATAAATGATTTGTCATTACTAAAACTTCCGCTCTCATCATAACTAAACGGAAAAACTGATGTCATATTGGGATAGATGATTTTAGGACGCAAGAATTCTTTATAATAACTAATGGAATCTTGCGTTTCAAACCAGGCATTTGATGTCTTCTTTCGAGCGCCTTTTGCTCCGGTTTGTTCGAGGCGTTCTATAGTAAATGATAAAAGATGATTCTTAATTGCTGGATAATCCTCAATATTTAATTTCATCGCAGGCAACGTGCTAATCATATACTGATCATCTTTTTTCGTTGTCCATGCGGTAATATCTCTTCCTCTCAGCAATGGCTTTATCAATTCTGCACTCTTTTTATCTTCGGCAATGAGATGTTCACGCGTTTCGCCATCAATATAGAATGCATCATTATAACCAGTAAGAATGCCACGATAGATTTCAATGGGAAGCGATTTAAGTGGAACGCCTCGCTCTGCCATTTTCTTGAGTATTTGCGTATGTAAAGATGGTTGAATACTCCATTCATTTTCGCCAAAGGTATTCGGCGCGAATGGTTGTAACGCCTGGACAATTTCTGTTTCAAAATCATGATTCTTTTCAAAATCTCCAGGGCATACTTTTTGACTGACTGATAAAGCCATCACATCGTTCTTTATTTCAGATTTTTTTGTCATAAAAATACAAACATAAGTCGTTGCATCTTTAAAAATCTGTACATCGCCAAAATTAATAATGGTTTGCAATGATGTTTTAGCCAAAAAGCTGCGCAATGGTTTGCCATAGTCAACGAGCATCCACTTATTCATCATAATAAAGGATTGCAAACCATCGGGTTTTAATAATTGATAGCCGCGTTCCGTAAACAAACAATATAAATCGCCGCCTTTGTGATAGCTTTCATATCCGCATTGCGCATATTTATCACTCATCTCACCCATTGTTTGTAACTGAACATACGGCGGATTGCCGATGACGACATCAAAACCGCCGTTGGCAAACACTTCTGGGAATTCATTTTGCCAGTGAAAGGCTTTGTCGCCAGCGACGGCAGGATCGTCGATGAGGCTGTTGCCGCATTTGATGTTGTTGTTCAGCGTCGTGAGTTTTCGGCCGCGACGAGCGGTGTGGAGCCACAGCGAGAGTTTAGCGATCTCGACGGATTCTTCATTGATGTCCACGCCGTAGAGGTTGTTTTCGAGAATCGTTGCATCGACGTCGCTCAAGATGAGGCTATAACCGTAAATATGCGCTTTGTAGATGTCGATCAAATGATGTTCGTTTTGCAAAAAATGAAGCGCCGCATTGAGAAATGCCCCCGATCCGCAGGCAGGATCGCAGATCTTGAGGCTTAACAGCCAATTGCGGTATTGATCGAGCGTCTCGGCAAGTTGTTTCTTTGTATCCTGCTCTTTTTTGGTGTTTTTCTTGTTGCGCTCTGCGTAGGTTTCTTCGTCAATGCCGAGTTCTTTTTTCTTTTCGTCGCATAAGCGGCCGATCGTATTCTCGACGATATATTTGGTGATATAAGCTGGTGTGTAGAAAACGCCGTCTTTTTTGCGCTTTGATGTCTTTTTGGTCTCTTCTGCTTTGATGTTTTCAGAGGCATTTTCGGTGATGATCTGATTCTGGATTTCCTCGATTTCGGTCAGGCTGTGTTCGAATATGTGGCCGAGAATATCGACAGAAACATCGCTTTCAAAGTCGTAATTGGAGAGCTTTTGCGTGCCGAGCAAAATGTCATCGTCAATGACAAGCGCATCGAGCACTTCGTCAGTCCTAAAGAGACCGCCATTGTAGCCGAATACGGTGATTTCATCGTCTTGATGTCCGGCATCGATATAACTGAAATGGCGTTTAAACAGATTGTAGAGCGGCTGATAGGCATCGAGCTTTTTCAAGTCGCCCCATCGTTTGATGATTTTAGCGACGGTATTGGCAATCAAAAGTCCGCGATCTTCGCAAAAGAGAATAAAAATGATGCGATCGAGAAGTTTTTGTGTTTTGCGAAAGAGCAGCAGTTTGTCGAATTGATCGGCGTTGTGTTCGACGATATTATTGAAGAGATTGCGTTTAAACGCCGAGTAATCCTTGTAAAAATTGGCTGTAATTTCAGTTTCGCTGGTCAGCGAATCGGCTTTAATGTGCGCAGGGATGTCATTCTCGATTTGCGTCAGCGCGAGGCAGAGATAGAGCTTTGTGAATTCGTCTTTTGTCAGCGTGAACAGGTTGAATTCGAGGTATTTGTCGGCGGTATCGATATAGAATCGCAATCGTTCAAAGTTGCTGATGACGACGTAACGACAGCCGGGCTGGTGGGCTTTATAGCCGAAGGCTTGATTTTCAACTTTCGACAAATCGAGTGTGTCGCAGCCTTTGAGCTCGATAATGACGCGAACATTGCCGTTCAGGATGACAGCGGCATCGGCCGAACGGTTGTCGAACTTCGACGATACATTCTGGTTTTTCTGCTCCGTTTTGAGATTAAAACCGGGTTCGGGATTAATCGTATAGCCCAATACGTGGCAAAACAGGTCGCGACAAAAGCCTTCCTGGTACTGAATCTCGATCGAATCGCGAATGTTCTGCTGTTTTTCGTCGTTCAAAAACATCGCTTCAAATCGTGCCCATGCGGCATCAACCGCTGTCTGGTCAATACTGCGAATATACTTTCTAAACACACTGGCTTGAAACATCGAACAACCTCGCTCAAAACTGTCAAAACGTCACAGTCAAAATGGCGAATCTGTTTAGCACGATTTGCTTTCGGAATGTTTGAATAAGATGTTTTTTGTGACTGCTCACTCAAGGTAAATCGATACACCGAATAAAAGCAGGTACAGCCTGGTCTTTTCATGGAAAGGGGATGGAGCGGTGGCTATCGCTTCGCGATACGCCGCACGCATCGGGCCTATCGGCGTGCGCCGATACGGCCCTTTGCCGCCCGCTATTCGGCGTTGCCGAATACGCGGGCGGTTTGCTATTTTGAAGCAGCGACAAGATAGAATGTTGACTATTCTACGTATTATTGTGGTTCGGGTGTTGTTTTATATAGTTTGCCTTTGGTAATATGTTAACGCTGCTTGTTTTTCGAACAAAGCAAGCCATGTGGAGTGTTTCATGTTAAAAACGGTAACTATTCAGCCGGGGGCTCTTGGATAGAGGTGGATACACCACGCCGTTGACAGCATCCGTAAAAATAAGCTGCCTATCTGTGATGATGTGGGATGAGTTGGATTATCAATTTAGTTTGCCCAGATTGGGGATCCCT
>JAZRWV010000172.1:0-5333 GCA_045599925.1 Myxococcota bacterium | reverse complement strand
ATGCCCATAAAAATAATCAAGGGTACGGCTGAACTTCAATGGTTGCGGAACCATTTTCATTTTGAGCGGCACCGCCCCCCAGCGTATATTCCGCATTTTTCATGGCATAGATGGCATCCAGTCGGCCGCCAGCGTTGGTGTAACTCGTCGTTATGCCGGTGAAAACATATCCAGACCCGCCGGCACCACTTGTGCCGTCTGCCTGGCCTGCAGCGCCGCTAAACCACCCGCCGCCACCACCACCTGCTTTTCCGGCCGGAGGTGCCGCACTTGGTCCGCCAAAGACACAAAGATTCGCAGTCGTTCGGCACCCGGAACTGCTGCCTCCCGGTGTTGCCGAAACGCGTTCTCCATCTTTTGCGCCATGTGCACCATAGGAACCACCGCCATCACCTCCGGCACTAGACGTTTTGCTGCCCAACGCTGTAAAGCCGCCGCCACCACCACCAGCAACAATGACGCGATAAGAATTTGCCATCCCTCTCAACCGAACGTCAGTGGCTCCACCACCACCAAAGCCATGATACAGACCGGATTTGCCAACTCCGCCGCCATTATAGCCACCACAACTCGAATCTGTGCACTTCGCCCCAGTTCCGCCAACATACACATAGGCTGCCGTCGGAGAACTCAGAGTCAATACTCCCTTCGCTTTTCCCCCGGAGCCGCCAGGGGCTTCTTTTCCACCGCCACCTGCGCCATTCACTGTAATGAGGTAATTGCCTTCCGGGAGCGTGACTTTCTCGTAATCACCTGTAAACGCATATGATCGATTGCAAAACGCATAATAGTTGAAAGACCGTGTTATCGGTTTTGATGTATTCCCATTCTGCGTCATCGTCATCTCAATGACGGCATTCTTGTAATAACTCTTCTTCGGCTGATTCTGTGAGGTTGCTCCGGTTATTGTAATGCTGTTGTCTCCACTCCAGTTCGAGGTGGTCAACGACATTGAATATTTCGCTGCTTTAATGCCGTAGCTCGACCCGGTTAACACGTTTCCATCGGCATCCTTAATGGCAATATTGACTGTCACTGTTGTGGATGGTTTGTTCTGCAGCTTTAAGGTCAATGTTCCCTTTGCATCACAGGCAAGTGTATATGGACTAATAGTCGCGCTTAAACTTAAACACGTGCCGTTGTCACACAATCCGGTTTCACAATTCGTCTTGTTTTCACCGCAATTCGAATTCGTATCTGCGACACATCTTTTGTTTCCGGAGCTGTCACTTTCGCGATGATAATTTTTATCGCAGGTATCGGCACTACAGGTACCATTTACACACAAACCGACCTTTGTGTTGGGCATATTGCTGCAGTTGTCGCACGAAGTGCCGCATTTCTCATTCGTGTTGCTGCACGTATTGTCATGATCGCACAAACCGGCTGCACAGGCACCTCGAACGCAACTTCCATTCTCACACACGAGGCTGCTGTCGCACACCTCACACGCATGCACATTGCCGCAATGTTCACTGCTTCTACCATCAACGCATGTGCCATTTAACAAACAAAATCCAGGATCACACGATGACGCAACGCATACGCCGTTGACACATGAACTCGAAGCCCAGCCTAATATCGAATCGCAGTCTATTTCCGATGCACCACATCCGGAGCTCACATCGATGACACAATTTCCATTTGAGAAGTGTTCACCTGCGCCGCAATCTACGCAACTCCCGTTTCTGCATACCTGATTGTGACACGCATTGTTTTGGCGGCCGCAATTGTCCAGTGTATCATCGACACAGACGCCCTCTTCCGCATGCATATCTGTCGGACACGACGCGCAATTTCCATTTTCACATATGCCGTTCGTGCAGATATTGCCTTTCTTTCCGCAATTTGTATACGAATCCTGCTCGCAGATGCCATTGTTGAAGTGTTCGCCTATCGGACAGTCTTCACATTCCCCATTCCGACATATCGTTTCTTTGCAAGCATGCCCTTTTCGGCCGCAATCCGTATCCGTATCCGGAACACAGCCACCATTGTCCGCATGAAGTCCCGTTCTGCACTTCGTGCATTCACCATTGACACAAACCTCATCACTCGTACAATCCAAACAGGATTCTGCATCTTCAAGATTCTCAGAAATGCATGATCTTCCGTCAAACTTCATTCCTGGACCACACGATGCACACTCGTCGTTCAGACAAAACTCACCGACTTCACAACACGTGAAATTCTCCCGGCCGCAGCACGCCTGTCCTTGTTCGCATTTTTCGCATTCATCCTTCACATCATCGACACACTCGTTGTCTTCAACATGCTTGCCATCCGCGCATGTTCGGCATTTGCCATTTTTACAAATCTGATCCGAACCGCAAACTACAACATCTTTTCCGCATGCTTTTTGTGTGTCTTGCGTGCATGTGCCCTTCTTTTCCGTGTGATATCCCGTAGCGCATGATGTGTACACACACTTCCCTTTCATGCATTTTCCGGTATTCCACCACGGTTTTTCTTCGCAATTTTCCGCATTATCGCCACACTCTGTGGTCGTGTCATCAACACAATAGCCATTTTTCGAGTGCATTCCGCTGTCACATCCATCGATGACTTCAAGGGCACACCCCGGCAGCAGTCCACCCATAAGAATAGAAATGAATATATATAAATTTCTTTTCATCATCGAATATTACTCCCGTTTTTGACGACAGCATGTTTTTCTTTGGTTTCGGGCTATCGGCAAAGCCGATACGCCCTTTGGTTTCGGGCTATCGGCAAAGCCGATACGCCCGAAATGCATTTACACATTAATTTTAATTATAGACATAACGACATTTGGATTGGCTCGAAACGCACTTGTATCCGCCTTCAGCGAGGCAGAATATTTGCGAAGTATCGGAGCATTCACAAATCCAATGCTGGGATCTTCCGGCATATCGACTTGCCTTTGCCTCATCATAAATACAGGTTCCTGATGCTCCTGTACGATTTTTACACGATATATAGTTACTGTCCATAAAACATTGAGTATCTCTGGTTGTTGCATCCACACACTTTATGTCTGAACCACCAGTGCTTCCGGTTGTTTTGCAGACGCCTTTACTTGATGCCGAAAAATAACAGGTTTGACCTTCAACACTACTATCACAAGACGTCAGTCTGCACGTTCCGGAATAACATGTTTTCATATTACCGCAGGAATTTCCATGGCTACCACAGTTCGAGTTTGAATCGGCTTCGCATGTCGTCCCGTAAGCGTGATAACCGCTGCTGCAACTTGCCACACCACAATTACCATTAGTGCACATGGGGGTTCCATTCGCGACACTGCATGCATTGCCATGACTGCCACAGTTCGAGGTAGAATCAGCTTCGCAGGCCGTTCCATTGATGTGGAAATTCGTATTACAGCTGCTTACTCCACATTTACCGCCATCACATTTGGGTGTTCCGTTCGCGACACTGCATGCATTGCCATGGCTGCCACAGTTCGATACCGAATCGGCTTCGCACGTCGTTCCATTGATGTGATAGCCGCTATTACAGCTCTTTAAGACACATTTGCCACTTTCACATTTGGAAGTGCCATTGGCAACACTGCATATGACACCCGCATCACCACAATAGCTGTCGCTGTCAGCTTCGCAGGCTAAGCCAACCGGATGAAAACCACCATTACAGCTCGATATGCCGCAATTACCGTTTTCACATTTGGAGGTTCCATTAGAAACACTACAGGCATTCCCATGACTTCCGCAATCACTGATGCTGTCGGCTTCGCACGTTCCGTTAAACAAATGATAACCAGCAATACAAGCTGTCGCAGCACATGTCCCCGCTGAACAACTCACTTCGCCGCTTCCTGGCATTGTCTCGGTTGAACACACAGTACCATGATTTCCGCAGTTCTCATTCGTATTCAGTTCACAGCCATTCGAAAACAAATGATAAGTTTCACTACATGAAACGGCCCTACACAAACCACCATTACATGCAGCAGTTAAACTGCCTTCTATTATTTCTGCACAGCACACAACCCCGTGTGCTCCGCAGTTTGCATCCGAATTCGGTTCACATGTGCCGTTATAGCTGTGGTGATCTGCAGGACATTGCGACTCCGAACATATCCCCTCAAAACAGGTCAGGTTGTCACTGCATGTTTCACAGGCATGTCCATCAATGCCACACGCATTGGAATTGGCAGAACCATCCACACAGCGATTATCCGCAATGCAATATCCCTCTGCACAAACACTCGGAACACACTTTTTCTCAACACAATCGCCATCCAGCCAGCCGATTTCCGATTCTGCACAGTTTTTCTCTATTGAACCACAATGTTCTGTCGTATCGTTTTCACAGGCCGTCCCATTCGAATGCTGTCCTTCCAGACAGGTCACAAGCAAAACGCACTGCTTCGCCTGCAACAAATAGCCATCTGAACATTCAAGCGCTATGCACTGACCCGTCGATGAACATACCCCATCCTTCCAGCCCGGTGTTTCGTCACATCGATTATCATGTTCACCACAGTGCTCAAGTGTATTCATCTCACAGTCATCATCGTAAAAATGTGTTCCTTCGGAACACGTGATGATGCCATCTTTTGCCTGACATTTATTGTCCCGAAGTTCGTATTTGTCCTTGCATTCAGATGGGACACATTTTCCTTCAATACAGTCACCCTTTCTCCAGCCAACAATGCTTTCGTCACATTTATTGTTGTCCGAACCACAAGCTTCCAAAGTGTCTTCAACACACTTGCCCTTGCTAACATGCTGACCGACTTCACACGAAATCTTAGAACAATACCACTCGCCCTCACCATCCTTGGCACATGCAGGATAATCGAACGGACATACCCTTCGCGTGAAATAATCCGGATAATCTTCCATGAGTTCACACGAATCTGCCGTACACGATTCATCATTGATGTATCCAAGAACCCCGGATTCTACGTCTTTGGGCGGACAAAACTCTCCTTGTTCCTTGATCTCATCCAAAGTACACGAAGCACAAAAACAAGCCACGATGGCCATGAATATTGTTTGTTTTTTCATTTTAATTTTCATTAGGTGTCAGTATTTCTCATTAGATGTCAGAGCTATCTTAATCCCCCCTGCATTTATAGCATGCTCCCCACTTTCTCTCAATATTGCTCAATCCTCAATATATCACACAAATACAAATTATCAGAAGGCCGGAATAAAGTCCTCGGCAGAACTGTAACAAAAAAATGTATCTATTCAGCCGGGGGATGCAAAGCAGCTAAAATGTAGGTATTAATTAGGTTTTGGTGAAATGGGGTAGGGGCCCCATTTCTGCTTGACGAAAATATGGCTTAAACTGCAATATTGGTATCGCAGCTTAAACATTGT
>JAZRWV010000171.1:0-9854 GCA_045599925.1 Myxococcota bacterium | reverse complement strand
TGAGAACCAGCATTTTTCGGAATAATTGTCCCATCCCCAGCCTTGTTGGCCATTTCTTTCATCGTCGCAGACGACGGGATTATCGACGTCATTGAACCAGTCTCTGTGATTGACGAAGATGGGACTGTCTTTGTGAACCTGGTTGGCTGCGAAGTCGACGAGTACGCGAATGCCGCGTTTGTGACAGGCGTCGACGAGATTTTTGAGATCATTCATGCTGCCGAAATGGGGTTCAATCGGTGTAATGTCGACGCCTTCGCTCTTTGCACCGACAAAGTCTGAGTTGAATGAATCGGTATAGAGTGAAGCAACGGGCCAGTAGGAATGATAGGCGGAATAGAAGTGAGCTTCGTCACCGTTCGTGCCCTGGCTGAGCCCTTGTGCATTCATGGAGACGGAGGAAATCCAGAGTGTGTTGACGCCGAGGTTTTCGAAATAGCCGTCTTCGACTTTCTGCTGAAGTCCTTTGAAGTCGCCGCCAAGCCAGTTCGCATTGGATGTACGATTTTGGGAAGCTTCTTTTCTGTTGTAGTTGTTGGAGACATCGCCGTCTTTGAAGCGATCGGTGAATGCGAAGTAGAGCAGGGCGTCATGCCAGTCGAAAGGTTTGTCCTCGACCCAGACAGGAACATAAACTTCGTTGTCGCCAGCCTTGATCACGTATGAATATTTGCCGTTTTCGTGGATGGTATCCGTGACACTCAGGCCCATTGTTTGAGGATTGTTGCCACCATCGATATTGGCGATTTGGGATGTACCGTCAGAGCATTCGATTGAGAAATTGATGACTTTGTTTTGAACCTGAGGCGGAGCCGTGAGCTTGCAGTTTGCCGAAGACTGAGTGGGATTGTCAGGGGATTCGCCGCCGACAGGAACTTCGACATATTTGAAGACCTGACCGCAGGTGGACATATCGGCGAGGCTGTTGCAGTTTTCATCAGTGCAGGAATATGGATTTGCTTTATAGGAATCTTGTTCCCATCCGTTGACGTAATATTTGTAAGTATATTTTTCGCCTTCATTGAGTTCGAGTGTGATGGTGTGAGTGCCGTTTCCGTCGGATGTCATTTTCAGATTTTCGTCGGTTTCTTTCCACTCATTCATGCTTCCGATGAGGTAAACGTCGAAATCATCGTTTCCGCCGGAGGCTTTGTTTGTATATTTGTTTGTATATATAAAAGTGGCGAAACATTTTGTTGGATCAACAGGAATATCGGGTCCGTCCTGTTTGGGGGAACCGAAGGTTTTGTCGCAGGCATCCATATTTGCAATGCCATTGGAGACGCCGTCTTCGGCATCTGTTTTCCAGGAATCTTTGTCCCAGCCGTTGACATAATATTTATATTCGTAGGATTTATTTTTTACGAGATCGACAGTAAGCGTATGAGTTCCGAGGCCGTCAGAAGTCATTTTCCATGCGACGTCATTTGTTTTCCAGCTGCCGGTTTCGTCAGTATTGAACGAACCGACGAGATAGACATCGAAATCGGCTGCGCCGCCGGAAGCCGTGTTTGTATATTGATTGTAATATGTGAATGTGGCTTTGCAGTTGCCGTCTTCGATTTCCGGTTTGCCCGGATCGATGACTGTGGTGGCTTCTTTTTCAACATATTTATATTCTTCGCCGCATACACCGGTTGTCTGGTTATTATTATCTGCACCGACGGCTTTGGTGGGATCGGAACGATAAGCGTCGTCGCCCCATCCGGCAACATAGAACTTATACTGCTGTGCTTTGTCTTTTTCGAGTTTGACGGTAATCGAACGGACGCATTTTTCATCCGCATTCATCAGCATATTGGCGTCAGCTGGCTGCCAGTCATTCATTTCGCCGATGAGATACACCGGCCAGTTCTGTGTTCCACCAGTGGTCTCACAGGTATCTGCATTGACATATGTAAACGTGATATCGCATTTTTCGGATTCGGGGACAGGCGTAGTTGCTTCTTTTTCGACAAATTTGTATTCAGCTCCACATGTACCGTCGGTCTGGTTGTTTTTGTCCTCGTCGATTGCTTTTGCCGAATCGGAACGATAGGCTTCTTCTGCCCACCCATCGACATAGAATTTGTATTTCTGAACTTCGCTTTTTTCGAGTTTGACTGTGATAGTGCGAACGCAGTTTTCATCTGCGGTCATGATCATGTTGGGATCAGCTGTTTGCCAATCGTTCATGTCGCCGATGAGATAAACCGGCCAGTCATGGAGGCCACCAGTGGCCAGGCATGTGTCTGCATTGACATAAGTGAATGTGACATCGCATTTTTCAGATTTAGCAGGAGCGGCTTTTTCGACAAAGCTGGCAGAACCACCGCAAACCGCTGTAAACTGGTTGTTTTTATCCTCATCGACGGCATTATTGGGGTCAGACCGATAGGAGTCTTCAGCCCAGCCGTCGACATAGAATTTATATTTATAGTTTTTCCCTGCTTCGACATTAAATGTCACGGAACGGGTGCAATTGTCATCGGATTTCATCAGAAAATTCGGATCGGTCAGTTTCCATGAACCGTCATCAGATTTGTTCATTTCACCGATGAGATAGACGTTCCAGTCCTGTGTTCCTCCTGTAGTTGAGCAGGTATCGGCATTGGTGTAACTGATTGTGAACTGACAGTCGCTTGGAATAATGGGATCCGGAGCTTTGTCCGGATTGTCACAAGTTCCTGAGCCGATGTATTTTTCGCAGCCATTGTCGAGATTTGCGTCGCAGTCACTGTAATTGGCTGCGCAAGCAATGATTTTACATACGGAATTTTCGCATGCTGCATTTGTGATGTTTCCTTTATCCGTGCAGTTGTTTGAACATGATCCGCAGTTGAGTTTGTCACTGGTCAAATCAAAACATCCAGCCGGACATACGGTTTTGGGGGATTCGCATTTATCTGTTGGCCCGGCTGAACATTGACCACTGTCACCAACGTATTGTTCACATCCGTTGGAGGGATTTCCGTCACAGTCTTTATAACCATTCACACAGGATTCAATGGAACAGGTTGCGTTGATACAGCTTGCACCGGTAACATTGGCAGCTTTTGAACAGTCATTGTCGCATGCACCGCAGTGTTCCGCACTCATGGCCAAATTGAAGCATGTACCGTTGCAGGATGTCATGTTTTGCGAACATTTTTCGTCGTCTGAACTGCTTGCACAGCCTGCCATTGCGAGGACGATACAGCAGAAACAAAGATTTGTGAGCTGTCGTTTATTCATAAAGTCATTCCTAAAAAAATGCCCTCATAAGATGAGGGCAGAATTTGAAAAAAAACTATTTCACGAGGTAAACACTGAGTTTGTTGTCGTCACCAAATGTGATTTCTCCGGTTTCAAATTCAGGCGCTTCCGGATTGAGCAGGTTCTGAAGCTTGTAGTTGCCGTTGAGGTTGCATTTTTCGCCGTTTCCATTGGATGCGGCAAGGGCAACAATAATGGATTCATTGCCGTTTGTAACCTTGTAGCACCAGTGTTTTGCCTGGGTGTCGAGATCTTCTCTCCAGCCGCGTGTAATTGCTTTGTGTTCCGAACGAATTTTGCCGAGTTTCTGTACAAACGAAAGCATCTCAGACTGCTGAGCATTGAAGTTGTCGAACTTCATCATGCGGCGGTTGTCGGGATCGTTGGACCCTTCCTGTCCGTATTCATCGCCATAATAAATGAGAGGGACACCTGGATTGGTCAGAAGAATTGTCCATGCAGCCTTGACTTTGAAGTAGGGAATCCACCAGTTGTCTACGCCCCATGACGATTCATTGACTTCTTCGTTGGAACCCCATTTATCCTGATACTGATTGGCTGCAACAGACAGCGCTCGCGCCACATCGTGGTTGCCCATAAATGTGCCCATCAAATCAGATTTATAGGTATTTTTGGACTCTTCCAGAGCTGCCTTAACGGAACCAAAATCCGCATATTCGCAGTTTTTGCTTCCATTTTCATCTTTGCAGGCAATGACATTGCCCTGGAGCGCATAATAAAGGGCAAAGTCAAATTGTGCATGCAACATGTCATCGCCAATGAAGTTGTTCAGATTGCCGCGGTTGCCATCGAACGTTTCACCAACCATATAGAACATGCTTCCGGAATTGCTGTAAAGCTGATCCGTTTTGGCGCGCATATCTTTAATAAACTGGACGTTCATGTGTTTGACGGCATCGACTCGGAATCCGTCGACATTTGTCTTTTTGACGAGCCATTCGACGTGGTCGATCATGGCTTTTCTGGCTTCGGCATTGCCGTAATCGATATCGGGAAGATCTGCTGAGAACCAGCATTTTTCGGAATAATTGTTCCATCCCCAGCCATTATTATCGTCGCAAATCACGGGGTTATCGACGTCATTGAACCAGTTTCTATGGTTGATATAGACGGGGCTGTCTTTATGAACCTGGTTGGCTGCAAAATCGATGAGAACGCGAATGCCTTTCTTGTGGCATGCATCGACGAGATTTTTCAGGTCGTCCATGGTTCCGAAATGGGGTTCAATGGCCTGAATCTGTACGCCGTTGCTCGAATTGGATGTAAATTCAGACATATTCGTATCTGTCATAAATGACGAAACCGGCCAATAGGAGTGGTATGCTGAATAGCTGTGCGTATCGCCATTGGTGCCCCAGCTGATGCCCTGGGCATTCATGCTGACGGATGAAATCCAAAGTGTGTTTACACCGAGATTTGTGAAGTATCCCTCATCCACTTTTGTTTGAAGCCCTTTGAAATCGCCGCCCTTCCAGCGTGCACTTGAGCTGCCTTGATCGGATGCATCGGTTGCCGGATTGTTGTTGCTCGAATCCCCGTCCATAAATCGATCGGTGAATGCAAAGTACAGAACGGCATCTTTCCAGTCGAATTTGTTGTCTTCAACCCAGACCGGGACAAAAACTTCGCTGTCATCGACGGTGACAGTGTATGAATATTTGCTGTTTTCAGGGACGGTATCGGTGACTTTCATGCCGTTAATCTGCGGTGAAATACCACCGGAAACATTGCTGATGCTGCTTGAACCGTCTTTGCATTGGATTTCAAAACTGATGGTTTTGCCGGAAACGGATGGTTCGGATTCAAGCCAGCAATTGCTTGCAGAAGCAACAGGTGTACTTGGATTGTTATTGTTTCCCGAACTGTTGCTGCACGAACCGGAATCGGTGACGCCGTTTCCATAGGTTTTTCCGCATGATGTGATGTTGGCTACGCCATTTGCATTGTTTGCCCCATCGGTATGCCAGCTGTCTCCTCCCCAGCCATCGATATAATACTTGTACTCATAACAGCTGTTCTGGGGCAGTTCCACAGTGATGGTGCGTTTTCCGTTGCCGTCTCCCTGCATCAGATATTTCGGATCTGTTTTTACCCATTCATTGTTTGAATCGACGTTGAAGCTTCCGACGAGATATACCTGCCAGTTGGCTGCTGAGCCATCGCCGTTTTTGTCGAGCCATTCATTTGAAAACTTGAATGTGGTTTGGCACTTTTCTGTGGCTGGACCGGGTTGAACCGGAGTATTTTCGCTTGCAATGCTGGCTGTCGAATCCCCTTCGTATTTCTTTCCATTGGCATCGCCAATGCTCATGTCGCAGCTTGCAAATGTGGTCTTTATATTGCTCTTTCCATCAGCTTCCGTTGTCTGATAGCTCGCGTCTGCCCACCCGTCGACGTAAAATTTGTACTCAATGGACTGATTCTTGGTGACTGCAAGCTTGATGGCATGAGTTCCATCTCCCAATGCATTCATTTTGAAGGATGCATCGGCTTTTTTCCAGTTGTTGAAATCGCCAATCAGGTAGACATCCCAATCCTTCGTGCCGCCTGAGGATGCACTTGTTCCCGGATTCGTGTAATAAATCGTGGCATAGCATTTTTCCGCAGTCGGATTGCTGTTCGGATCATTCGGATCTTTTGATGTGTCTTGTTTGTTAATGCACGAGCCTTCTTCTGTCGTTTTGTAATAACCAGCATCACACACACACGTTGTGCCATCAAAGTGGCCATATCCACAGACGGTATTGTTTACGGAATTCGAGTCGCTTTCTGCACATCCAGACATGAACGCTGCTATACAGATTGTCAAAAATGCGTATTTCTTCATAGTATCCTCATGTTGAACAGGGATGCAAAACACATCCAGTTTATAACTATCACATGATATACTTTTTGATGTTAAAACTCAATCTGGATGTGGGTGATTGTGGTTGTTTTAAGGCCTTGCTATTGGCCAGCGGCCAATACGCAAGGCTGCGCGGTCTATCGGTAAACCGATACGGCCGCGCTTTTCTGTTTGCCTTTCGTTGTGTTATAAGTTTCCATCATTTTATTGAGGTCAATAAAATGAATAGTTTATTGGGAGTCAAAATGAAAAAATTAATGTTTTTATCCATTTTTGGACTGTTTGCTGGTGCTTGTGGCTGTGCCACATGTCCGGTATGTGAACAGTCGTGTCCAGCACAAACAGCAAAAGATGCTGCGGCTCCCGCAGCAACAACACAGGAGGAAAAAATGGTCGAAATTCCCCAGACAAATGACATGCAGGAAGTCTACTCTTTTATCAAGGCTCAGAAAACTTATTACATTGCAACCGTTGAGGGCGATCAGCCTCGCGTTCGTCCTTTTGGAACAGTCCATATCTTCGAAGATAAACTTTATATTCAGACCGGCAAAAAGAAAGACGTTGCACATCAGATGGAAGCCAATCCCAAAATCGAACTCGTTGCTTATGACAACAAAGGCACATGGATTCGCGTTGCAGCTGAAGTCGTTGCTGATGAACGCATAGAAGCACAGGAAAGCATGTTGACTGAATATCCCGAACTCAGAAGCATGTACACTCCGGGAGATGGCAATAACATCGTTTACTATCTCAAGAATGCGACAGCAACGTTCTCTTCATTTGGGGCTGATAAACGAGTGATTCAGTTTTAAGACTGCGCCTTTGAGTTGTGGTGAAACGGAGTCCGGGCAGGGGGAAAGCGTAGTGAGATTTTGCGGCCTTACCTTTGGTGTCCTCCCTGTCCCACCACTGCCGCCAATCCTTTTTTTGGCGCAGCGCGCACGAGACACAATTCGGCGGTGTTTTGAAAGGTGTTGACCGTTTCAAAACGTCGCTTTGGTGCATTGTTCTATGCGCAAATTGCGTCAAAAAACGGAGCAAGATAAGTCAATGGACGTCGTTTGCTGACCTTGCAGTCAGGTTTTGCTATGTTTGTGACTCCAAACACGGAATTTAACCAGATATATGCATATATCGGGTGCACTATCCGAATGGGCGTCGATGTCGTCTCAAGGGGGGCTCTTTGGGGCATTTTTATCTCCGTAATTGGGAAGACATCGTATCTTTCCCCATATAATGATTACGACGAAAAAAAATTGTGACACCTCGGATGTCGATTTTTTCAGAAAATTTAATATTTATTTTCTGACTGTTTTGGTTTTGTGCAGCAAACATCGCACAAAAACTTATTTTGTTGAGGTATTAGTCTCGATAATGTTGTGAGTTTATTTTGTTGAGTAAATGAATAGCAAAGGGGACTGCCAAAAACAGTGAGAACAAATTCGCCACAGGTTGTGACCATAGAACACCTTCCAGGCCAAAGACCGCATTCAAAATGATAATTGCCGGGATGAGGGCAATTCCTTGTCGCATCATGGCGAGTAGTGATGCACCAAATGTTTGTCTCGTATTTTGATAAAACATTTCAGTCATGACGACAAAGCCGAGGAACGGAAGAGTCAGTGAGTAGTAGCGAATAGCCCGTGTGGCAATTTCGGCGGCTTTGTCTGAAGAGCCAAACAGCTGGATGATTTCTGTCGCAAAGATGTTGAGTAAAATAAAACCAGCCACCATAATGACCGTATTTGCCTTTGCGCCGAAAAAAAACGCTTCGCGCACTCGCCGATATAGTTTTGCTCCATAATTGAAACCACATACTGGCTGGAATCCCTGGCCAACACCAATGGCAATGCAAAGCACGAGGTGAAACATGCGTGAGACTATGGAGAGTGCGGCAAGCGGGTCCGCACCGTATTGAACGGCATATCGATTGAGTATGGTTGCTGCAATGGCGTTGAGAGCCTGCCGGGACAGAGATGGGAGGCCCCCCGCCATGATTTCTCTGTAATTGGCAAGTGTGGGACGGAAATTTTTTATGCTCGGGGGAAGGCCATCACCAATATGCGTCATTCCGAACAAAACAGTGCATCCTGTGAATTGGGAGATTGCAGTGGCAAGAGAGGCACCGGTTATGCCCATGTTGAGGCCAAAAATAAAGAGTGCATCAAGTCCGATGTTGAGAATGGCTCCGGATGCAATGCCAATCATGCCAAGTCGTGCATTGCCCTGAAGGCGTAACTGGTTGTTCAGGGTGAGCTGCGTCGTAAAAAATGGGGTCGATATTGCGATAAATCTAAAATATTCACAGGCTTCTGGAAGAATTTCCTCACTGGCTCCAAGCAGTGTGAGTAAGGGATCTGTAAATAATAAGCCAATGAACGCAAGAAGACTTCCAAATATAAAGGACGAAAATGCGCCAGTGGATGCCATTTCCGATGCTTTACCCCGTTCTCTTCGTCCAAGCGCTCTGGAAATAAAATTTCCGCTGCCATGACCAAAATAAAAGCCAATAGCATTGGAAATCATCTGATAAGAAAAAATGACACCAAGGGCTGCAACTGCACGGGTTGATGCTTCTCCGACATGGCTGATAAACCATGTATCCGCGAGGTTGTAAATGGCACTAATCATGACTGAAATGATTGCTGGAATGGCCATCTTCAGAATGAGTGGGCCAACCGGGCGAGTTGTCATGATTTCAAATTTTTCATCTCGCAGAGTTTCTGCGGATTTTTCAAGATAGGACATGATGATGTAGTCGTGTTGATATAATCATATTTCGATAAGCACGAAATGGAGCTTCGCCCCCACCACGTTGAAAGGCGGATTACTGACGATAGTGAAAATGAGTAATAGTATATCCGTAATCCAGCTGTGTAGTAGTCGTGTGTGGTTGTAATTACCAGTTGATTTCAATCGGAACAAACATCATTCCCTGTTCACCTTTGACTGTAACTGGAACCTGCATATTGTTTCCGTTGTCATCAGAAATGAGAAAGTTGAGTTTTGCCCCATCTTCCTGGTTTCGATAAATGTATGGCAGGGTTCCTAGTCGAATTGGGCGACCATCTGCCAATGATACGAGATAGATGCTTGTATTGGGGGCCGCAGTTCTTGGTGCAATGACGACATCTACGCCATCGTGTTGAGCCATGGGAAGAATTTCCGGCAAAGCAAAGAGATCAACGGGTTCAAAATGTTGAGCAATTTTCCAGGTCACAGAAACGGATAAAACGATAAGAGCTGCCGCAATCATGCCAAGCCAGATAAAAGGATGTTTGAACTGAGGCGTCATGCGTTTTGGGCGTTTCCCCGGTGCTGATGTTTGTGTCGGTTTAAGCCAGTTTTTTTCGGCTTCGCGAGATTTTTCGCGATCGGTTTCCGAACACAGTGCAGCAAAATTGGCCAGTAGTTGTGGGGCAGAATCTTTTATCGGATTGAGCAGGGTTTCCATGACCACGGCACTTAATTTGTCATCAATTTCTATGCGCTTTGAGAGTTCAGGTGGGTTTGCCTGAATGATGGATAGTGCTGCATCACACAAATCGCCTGTTTCACTAAAATAGGGATGCTGTCCACAAAGCGATTCATAGAGAATAGCTGCAAGAGCATAGACATCTGGGCATGCATTTTCCGGCGGTTCCTGAATGTCCAGATTACATTCGATTGAGGCTGTAGAGGGATCGAGATCCTGAATACTGTCGTCTTGAGAATGCTGAGCTGATTCTGATTCCGTTGGTGGTTCTGTGGGTGG
>JAZRWV010000170.1:0-2042 GCA_045599925.1 Myxococcota bacterium | reverse complement strand
AATCTATGAACCCATCACGGTCACCACATCTTTGAAATATGTCGTTTATGTCCTCTTTGATTTTTGTTTCTTTCGATTTATTTTCATCAGGGGGATAATAATAACCGCCAGTTAAACCGGATGTAAGCTTTTGAATTCGTTTTTGAAGCGTTGCAATCTCCTGATCTTTCTTTTTGAGCTCTTCGTCTTTGAGCGCTAATGCGAATTTGAGATCGCTGATTTGTTTTGCGCATGCAGAATTCATGATTTGATCGAGAAAACCATGCAGTTCATCAAGCCTTTGCTTAGCGTTTTCGACAGAGGTGTTTTTAGAGTCAATTTTGTTGGAGCTAGTTTTCTTGGCCATTTTATTCCTTCGGTAAATTGAAATTAGATATAGATCAGTGAGCCAGCCTAATTAGTTAGGCTTTTATCTTGATACATAAGCATTTTTCTGGTTTATTGGCAATGCTCATTTCACTCGGTTGGACGGTTCTGCGCTTTTGGGGCAAAGAAATTCTGAAACATCCAGAAACCTGCATCAAAGCCGTCGAAGAATGCATCCTCGAAAAGCAGATTGCGGCGTATGATGTGGTGGATTTGGAGGATGTTTTTAAATTGTGATGATTCGTAACGGTCGAAAAACCGGTTTTCGTCGAGTTTGGTGCATGACGGAACAGTTGATAAAGTGGAGTTTGTTGAGTTCCATGCTTGACTGAATGCTCGCTAAACCGCTTTTGGTAGTGTTCAGTTCATAACAGAACAGTCGTCAAACTGGTTTTGGTAGTGTTCTGTTCATAACAGAACACTACCAAACTGGTTTTGGTTGCGTTCAGTGCCTGACAGAACGATCGATGATCCACTTCATGTTGCGTTTTGACGTTGCCTGAATGGTCGCTAAAGTGCTTTTTGAAGTGTTTTGACAAATGACTTTATGCTGATTGAATCGCTGTGATACAATGCCAACATTACATGAGCAGGAACAAGACGTTATCCTGCTCCTTATGCCTACAAGGCAAAGGTTGGTGCGTATGAGTAAGGTCACTGTTTTCACCCCGTCATCGCTTCGAAGTGAGGAAACGCTTGGTTTTGGTGTCGAGATTGCGGACAAAGTCAAAGCTGTAGATTGTGTTTTACAAAGTGCACCAACCAAAGCATATCTGGCTGCCATTTCGGCTTATGCTGGCGCATTGGATACTGAAAAACAGCTGAGCTACCAGGACCTGCTCGCGGCTGATGCTGAAGTGGATCGCATCATTACCAATCTGCGTATGCATCTGCAGGTGCTTGTGAATTATCCTGTCGATGAGGTGCGCGATTCTGCCCAAATTGTCTGGGATGCCATTGACCAGTATGGTTCTCCCACGCAGCTCAGTTTTTCGGAAGAATACGCTGTAGTCATCCGAATGCTTGAAACGCTTGAGGCACTTGATAAAGACATTCTCACCAAAGCCACTGTTGCTGCATGGATTCCCGCACTTCGCAATAAATATGATGCATTCATGGCCATGATGAAAGCTTATGATAATGAGCGAGCTTGCATTGTCCCGGGAACCATCAAAGCCGCGCGTCAGGCCCTCATTGATTCATGGCGGCCGCTCTGTGACTACATCAACAGCCTCGCCATTATCTCGCCCTCGGACGAACTCGAAGCCCTTATCGGAGAGATGAATGCCCGCATTCAGTCCAAAAAGACAGCGCTGAAGGCGAGAAAGGCAGGGAAGAAGGGCAATAATGAGAGCGAAGCTGTGAATGTTGATGGATAGCAGCAAAACGCCTCGCAATGCGGGGCGTTCTATATGCCGTGCCATGATAACGCATTGATGCATGCGATGATAGGCGAATCATTGTTAAGGTATGTTATGAAGGAATCCCCACATATATTGCGTGGGGGACTTAATTTATTCTTCGGTATTATCGTTATTGTCTATAAATCCAATTCGGTTTGGCTTTTTGTTTGGATCTTCTTTTTCATGGGCTAAAAGCATAAAATTGAGTTGACTCATATGCTGTATAAGTCGCGCTTTAGCCCCATCAACATAACCATCAAAAGTTAAAACATC
>JAZRWV010000169.1:0-19741 GCA_045599925.1 Myxococcota bacterium | reverse complement strand
GAGCAAATGTGCCGGAATGAGTTGGAGAGCCGACAGGCTCGGGAAACGAAGCGAATTTCATATTGCGAACTGAGGAAAAAGGGCAAAGCCCCACAAAAATAATTGATCAGAGTTTCCTTTATCGACTAATGCAAAGCCATCCATGAAAGGATGGTTTGAATTTATAAATTCAAAATCTGACGAGGACCTAAAAATGTTCGAGGACGACCAAATCATCCATAAAGCCACGTTGATTCTTTGAGAACTCAGCGATGATGAAAAACTCAAGGAATGTGCTCGGATGTGTGAAAAGCGCGGCGTATTATGTATTGTGAAATAGCCGCGCCCCCAATCAAAAAACGCCGCGTATCCCGGCACGGGATAGCGGCGTTCAGGCGCGCCGTATTTGCCGCAGGCAAATAGGCCGCGAAAAATATTATTTCTTCTCAAATCCAATGGCCATATTGAACACTGGCAGATCATTTTCCTCCAGTTTAAGAGCTTTCTGAAGTTCCGTCTGATCCCCGCGCATCATGCGAATGACTGTGGCAAGGCCTTCGGATGCACAGTAAAGAGCCGCATTTTCTGAAACGACGCCGGTGTCAATGCCGCGAATCACTTCGCTGTCTGTGTGATTCGATGTGATGATGAGCTCGACCGGTGCCAGCTTGACGGGCCGGACATCGTCCGATGAAACTTGAACCAGCTTGTGGTTGACATGATCATATTTGTAGGTGCCTTTTTCGAACGAAACGTAAATCGAAACGCTCTGTTTGTTCATTGCGGATGGGGCAGTGCGTTTGCCGTCTTCGCGACTGATGCCATTGGCAGACCAGAGCAGGGCAGAGAGCTGCTCAAGCGAAATCATGTCTTCTGTATAGGCACGAATACTGCGGCGATTCTTGAGACTGTCCGTCAGTGTGGCTTTGGTCGGCTGAGGGGCGGGAAGGGCAATTTCGGCAGCACCGACTTCAATCGCTGTTGTCGCAACAGGCTGAGCATCTGCCTCAGGTTTTGTTTCATCTGCTTTCACTTCGGAGGGTGTTTCGGCTGCCACTGGGGCCGGTTCTTTGGGGCAATTGCATTCTGTTTGGGGCTGACATCCGAGAATCGCAAATGCAGACAATAAGATCGCAAATACCAACTTTTTCATATGTTATCCTTTGATTGTTGACTCTTTTTTTGACGTGACCGTTGACTGCATGTCACGACAAAGCCAGGTCAGGGTTGAAAAATGGGCTAAAATGAGAAAAATGAGTGGAACAACAACGCAAAGAATATGATCCAGGTACCATCCGAAGTCCGCCTGGATGCCGAGAAACAGAACTTCCAGACAGGCAGTGTTTAAAGTATGAACCCAAATCAAAATGCTTATCAATGATAAAGCTCCAAATAAGAAAATCCATGCGGTTGAAAAGCGGACATCGGGAACGGCAGGTTTTTGTTCCAGAAGCAAAACGACATCGTGCAGAACCGATCTTTTGTATTTTGAACCGTCTTCGGGGTTGTCTTTGAGGTCTTTGACTTTAAGCCGTTCGTAGAGCTTTTGTCGTTCAAAAGCGTCAGATTTTTTGTGAGGTGCGAGGAAATATGCTCCCATCATCTGGCATCCGACTGAAGATAGCAGTTGAATGACAAAAATGGTGACGGCAATGCACACCCAGGTGACGGGGTTGGCGAGGATTGGGTCATTCATGGCGTTTCCAATGCTGACTGATGCCAGAATGTAGAGCAGAGTTGTCATGAGATGAGTAAGGCTTCCGAAGAAAACGCCGATCACAGCTCCGCGTTTATAAGGAATCCGGGCGAGGTTGACCGTGAGTGGAAGGCAACCAGGATAGACGCCAAGAAAACCGGCCAAAGCAATTTGACGCATTGAAAACATGGGCAGTCTGTATAGAAAAAAAAAGGATGTTCAAATGAACATCCCCGATGAAAAATGATGGTGAAAAGGGGCAAAACCACCCCATTTCCACTCTAAATATGGATTTTGTAGCAGTTTATTGCGTGATTGCAATAATGAATGTCAGATATCAAATCCCTTGACAAATTCGCGTAAAACCTTGCGATCTGCACCTTGTGCCACAGGAACTTCGCCATCAAGTTCAGAAATGTTGCCAGCTTCCATTAATGACACGCGCATACGTGAATCTTCACTGGCACCCACAGCATATTCAAGAGCTTTGTCGTCGTTTTCTGAAAGACCATAGTGCATGCGAATGACTTTTTCTTCGACGGGTTCAAGAAGCTCGTATGGTGTGGTTTCTTGTTTTTTTGCCGGGACAACCGTTGTCGTCGTTCGGGTAATTTTAGCAGTTTTAGTTTCCTTCACGAGAACTCTCCATTTATATGGTTCGCGAACTTGCGACGCTGCAAAGAATACGCGATGTGTGGAAAAAATCAAATTTTGCTGTTTAGGGAGGAGGTCAGTTAATCTTTAACTTTTTGAGCGACGCCCTGACCAGATTGTGTGATTCCATTGGTGGGGAAGATAAGCCAAAGCTCGTCATATTTAAGCTCTGGATCGTGGATGACAGAAAGTCTTGTCGGTGTGGGCAGTTTTGCTTCAGAGCGAAGGCGTTTTAGCGAGCTTTCGGTGTGATTGCCCTGAAACAGCTCATTATTTTTTTCTACGAAAATATTCACAGAAGAAGCGATTCCTGTTGTCAGATCAGAAGCCGCAGTGATGAACTGAAGCATGCCATTGGCTCTTCTGAAGCGGACATCGACGAGTTTTTCATTGCGCCCTGGGACGAATGAAAAGATGTAGTGGGTTTCGTCTTTTAGGCGCATTTCACCACTTTTGTTGTTTTCGTTGGAAGGAACGACATAAGCCATTCCAAGCTTTTGCAGACCGGCACGGTATTCAGGTGAGATGAGAATGAGGTCATCAGCTCCATCCTCGTTGATATCAAAGGTTTGCGGAATGATTTCGAGTCCGGAACGATTGTGCGGGGCTGAGATTCGAAGACATCCCATCTCGGGAGAACGGACATTATATGCTTTTGGGGAGCGGATACCTGCATCATAAACGGCATAAACGGTAGCAAATTCATCGCCGACAGCATCTGGTGTGTGGGCTGCTCGAATGAGCAGATCCAGTCTGCCGTCGTTATTGAAATCAAGAACCTGCCATTGACTTCCCAGTTCTTCATCGGAATAGCCTTCATACTGAATCACATTTTTTCCTGTGAGTTCATAAATGCCTTTATCCAGGGAAGCTTTGCCTTTGACGATGAAGACTGAACCACTTGTTTCTGCATCAATTTTACGTTTTGGTGCACCAATGATGAGGTCGTCATAGCCGTCGCGATCGAGGTCTCTCCATTCGAGTTTTGTTCCAAGTGCGGAGCTGGATTCATTGCTCAGAATATAGGTTTGAGCTTCTGTTTTGAGTGTACTGGCTGTCAGATTGAGAACGAGTGGTTGGGTGATGTTTTCCGGAAGTGGAATGATGGCAACAAACCCCTTGGCTTTGTTTACAGGCATGTCAGGAACTGCAATCGTCAGCAATGGAGTCTGTGTTGGTGACTGCGTGATCGTAAAGGTTGAAATCGGGAAATTTTCCGGTCCGACAATTTGAATATCGCAGTCAGTCGATGAAGCCGTATTGATATCAGAGGTGAGGTGTTCTGTTTTTTCCGTCAGGCAGATAAGGCTTCGGTTGCCCATGCCTTTGGGCGAAAACCAGGCATAATAGGACTTATTCTGATATTGAACGACCTGAATATCGTGAGAAAGACCACCGCCTTTTCCCGGGGCAATTATGGTCATAAAATTGTCAGAAAGAGTGCTGGCTTGGGGGAGTTCCTGGAAGTTTCCGATAACGGTATAAGCGCCTGTGGTTGGGCGTTGTTGCGGGTCAGCTGAAGTGCGGACTATTGCATCGATTTTGCCGTCTGCATTGAAATCTCCAAATGCCGCGCCGAGACCAAATCCCATGAAATCTGCGCCAGAAACGGTAATGTCAGCGCGTTTGTTTTCTTCATTGGATTCTGTAAAATATGGCCCTCCGAGGTAAACAGAAAGAGCCCCATCTTTAGTCTGGCCTGCAGTTGGCGCTGAAATAATGAGGTCAGGGCGTTTATCGCCATTGGCATCTGCCGTCTGAAGTCGATAACCAAATTGACCGCCATTACCTGTTATTTGCATTGTCTGTGGCTGATCGCAGGATTCCGCTGGCCATTGGTTCGCATCATAAATATAGACGGCACCTTCTGATTCCGGTCCTTTCACAAGGCGGTTCGGCGCTGAAATGGCGAGGTCATCGCGACCATCGCCGGTAAAATCACCGGCAGCAAGCGAATAACCAAACATCGCATTGGGCTGATTGCCGTTGATTCGAATTCCGATTTTTTCATCCAGGCTGGAGAGATCGACAATCGTTCCGTTGTATTTCTGCGGCTGATAAATAATGGTGACACTTCCGATAGCTTTTTGCTTTTGATAAGTATCAAGCGGCATTCCAAGCGCAATATCGGGAATGTTGTCATCGTTAAAATCACCCACAGCGCAAGTGTGAAGAACGCGAGTTGTTGAAGACACCGGACGTGAAAGAATGGTTTTGCCATATATTTTACTGCCAATATCGTAAGACTTTTTATCCCATTCACGGCGCATGTTTAACAGAACCACCTGGCTCATGTTACTCGCTAAACTAGCGTTATGCACAATATAGGATAAGGCTAAATCGTCAATGCCGTCGCGGTTGAAGTCACCGACACAGCCGGTTAGTCCAAGATTGGTGTTCAATTCTGAGGTCGTGAATGAAACGTCGGCTCCATTTTGACCGGTAATGTCGTAAATGCCTTGTTCGCGTTTCTTCCCACCATAAATGATATGAACGGTTCCTTTGCCTCCGGGTTCAGCGGCGGCCAAATCCTGAAATCCATCGCCATTGAAGTCGCCTGTGAGAAGGTTCATGCCGAGCATGCCATTCGGTGTGTGTCCGTCAATGCGATAATCGAAGCTGTTCCACTGTGTGACATCAATACTTCCTGTCAGTTCCTGGCCTTTTTTGCCACGAATGACGTAAATGCTTCCTGCTGCAACGATGCCATTTGGATCAGTTCCGGGGGCTCCAAAAATGATGTCTGTCAAGCCATCGCCGTCCAAGTCCATCATGACGGGATCCATTAAACGAGCACCAGATTCAGTACTGCTGCCACCGATAATTTTACCCGGTTCGAGAACCCAGTCTGTGGCTGACGGCTCTTGTGCCGAACACCATGCCGGAATCATCATACTTGTTGCAAAACATAGAACAAAAGTCGTTTTTTTCATCACATTTCCCGGAGTATTTCACTCGCTCTTAACCCGTTTGGGGCTGCAAGCGGCATTCACATTTGCTATATCTAGCGTATCGATCCATCCGGGCGCAAGATTCCATATTTATTTTGTACCGGACGAATATTGATTGAGGAGAGTTTGGATTGTGAAGCTTCAAGCCATTTGTTGACAAGTTTTGTCGACGAATCGGCAGCCAGCTTCGATTTCCAGGCATTTTCTTGCAGTTTGAAGTCGTCTTCTGTTGGTATATTTGCCTCCAAAACGCGGAAAATACAGAGCTGGCCATTGTTGAGGATTGGGGAAGAAAAAAGATTGATTTCCTCAGGGGTGAGTGTGGCCAGTATTTTCAGCATCTGGGGAATGGCACTCTCTTTTGCGGAGGCCAAATCCATGTAGAGTACATGATTGAATGTTTGGAACTTTCCACCATTGGCTTGTGCAATGGCTTTAAAATCCGGATTAATGGCTTCGATATCTGTGCGAATTTTCTCGATGAGATGTGGCGCAGGCACGACAGCTTTCATGACGTCGATGGCGAGTTGCTGCTTTTGAGCAGGGACTTTAAAATCGCGGTGAGTTGGCGGCGTTGTTGTCTGAAGAATCCAGATTTCATCGGTATTTTCGCCGCGAATGATGTCGGAAACGGCGCCTGATGACATTTGAAATGCCCATGCAATGTCATCGGTTCGCTCTTTGACAAGCGGATTGTCCTTGTCATTGATGACTTTACAGCCGATGGCCTCATCGTCATGGCACTTCTTCAATGCCTCATCAACGCTTTGGTTGGCTGCAATATCTTTCGCATTTCTTACTGCCTGATAAGCTTCTGAGGCTGTATCATCTGATGCAGGGTAGGCAATGCGGGTAAACTGAGCAAACGGCTGGGTTTGCGAGATTTCGGGGTGCGCATTTAAATAGGCTGAAATCCCTTCTTCCTGTTCAGCGGCAAAGACATCTGCCTCTTCAGGGGTTGGGGTGTTGTCAAAGCAGCCAAGTTCAATCGAATATTTGCGAAAATCGGTCAGGAATTTGGCTTTTGCCTCTTCCGGCGGAATCGTCATGGCCAGATATTCCTGAATGATTTTGGGAAAAACAGTGGTATCGAGAAGGTTGTTAAGTTCTGATGCCGGAACTCCAATGTGTTCAGCAAGTGCTTCTTCGCTTTGAACACCGTGCTTTTCCAGCGCAGTTTGAAGTGCTTTTTGATGAAATGCAGGTTTTATCTGGATTTTATTGTCATCAATAAATTTGCGCATAAGCGCAGTCTGATAGCAGCGTTGAATTTCATCGCGCTGGAATCTTGGATTTGCAAGGGCCCTCTTGGAGAATTCGTTACCTTTCAGCTTATGGGTGGTGAGACATTCGTCATAATCCTTTATGGTCAGTCGGATATCACCTGCGACGTAAATGACATCATTGCTGGATGAAATGTCTTCCGGCTGCTGAACGGCTGGCGTTTCGGAAGGAGGATCGGCGGGATTTGTGTTTTCTGTGGGACTGCTCTTTGAACATGAACAACACAGAGCTGCAGTGAGAATAAGAAAATAGGAAGTATTTCGCATAAGAAATTGAAGTGTTTGTGTTGCCGTCCTTTTGCCTTTGGCAATGCGGCCGGCCTGAGGCCGTCTATGGCTTTCGCCATACGCCGGCCCTGTTTGTTTGGGGTTGAATAATGTGCATCCCCAAAGTTTTGCGGGATGCACGTTTATATCATTAAATGCAGTGGGAAGTGGATATAATCCATAAAAAAAGTCCTCGCGTATTGAGCGAAAAGCGAAATAGCGAGGACTGCACTGCGTATTGAGCGAAAGCGAAATAGCAGTGCAAACCGGAAAATTAAATGCGGACAATGGGATTGATGATGCCGAGAAGTTTTCGCCAGAAGCTGGAGTGGTGAGCAGCTTCGCGTCGGGCATCCTTAAGCAGGAGGCGAGCTTTCTGGGCGTCGGAATCGGTGAGTTTTGCACCGAGTTTTGCGGCGTCGCCGAGTTCGACAAGTTGATAGGTTGCGCTTTCAGAACCGGCTTCTTTTTCGGCAAATTCATGAAGTGATATGTATTTTCGCCAGTTGTGACCATACATCGACCACTGGAAAATGGCTGCTCTGAGAGCCCGATAGATTTGATTTGGCTGGTTGCATGCTTTGCCGAGCATGATGATGACAATCTTTCGTGTGTAGCAGGCGATGAGTGCAAGAATGAGGAGACCGAGGAGGGAGAACCAAATGACTTTCCATGGAATCTCAAATGGCGAATCGATAGGAACTTCAGCTCTTCCGCCGCTCTTGTCATCTCTTGCGAGTTCACCGAAGAGGGATTCGAGGTCCTGATCGGCAAATTCGCGAGGTGGTTCATCGCCGTTTTCGGGGAAGATTTCGAGCGTGACCCAGCCGACGCCATCGACGTATATTTCAGGCCAGGCATGCGCCTGATTGCCGAGAATCAACACGGCTGAACCGGTTCCGCGAAGGCGGTTGTCGATGGCATAGCCAATCGCGACACGGGCTGCAATGCCTTGTGAACGAAGCAAATAGACTGCTGAGTGGGCAAAATGGACGCAATATCCGCGAAGCGATCCGAACAGGAATGAAGCTGTTGGGTCGTTCTTGTCGATATGCTTTGTCTTCATCGTGTAATAGCCGTTTTTCTCAAGCCATGACTTGATGTACATCGCCTTGACCATGTCATCACCGATGAAGCGCGGGTCGATTTGACGCACGATGATATCGGAGAGAGCCCGATAACGAGGATCATCAGGTATTTCAAGGTAATGAGCGACTTTTTCGGAGCTCCACTCTGCGGGAATGCTGTGATGTCCGATGAGACGTGAAATATCGAGAGTAAAACCAAGGCTTTCGACGGCATAAGAAGAGACGAAGAGCTTTGGATCCGGGTTCTGAATGGGATAGACCTTTTGGCCCATAGCGAGCTGCGGCGGTTGCGCATGCTCTTTCATGAGGAACATCGAGGTCGAGACTTTGGTGTGGAATTCCGGAGCCTGAACGGGTGTTGCTTCGAGAGCTTCTGTTGAAGAAAGCGAAGAAATGACATCGTCATCGTAGGTTGATGCTACGAGATGGTTTCCGTCGTATTGGCTCTGAACTGACTGTCGGAAGTGGAAAATTCCGTCACCGGGAGTGAATTCGTCGTAGAAAACCGCGATTGCGACCGGTGTGGGGGGACTGTTTGGATTAGGAGCATTGGAATCGCCATTTCCACCACCACCGCCGTTCTTGTTGTCGTTTTTGTCGTCGGATGAAGAACCTTCGCTATTTTCGTTGTCATCACTGTCGCTATCGCTGTCGCCATTGCTGTCATTTTGGTCGTCGGAATCCTGGTCTTCATCGCCGGAATTCTGTTCATCATTGTCATCGTTCATGAGTCCGAGAGGATCTTTCACATTGATGGGAAGACGGGCATCTTCGAGCAGAAATGCGGCAAGGAGTGCAATAATGACGAGTGCAATCAGCGAGTAGATTGCCCTGCCGGGATTCGGTTTTCCGAAGAGCATTGGGAGCGAAAGGAATGCTGAACCAATGCCCATATATCGGTAAATCGTGATGGGATCTAAGCCATTGCTGTAAAGCGTGTCTGCAAATTCGCGCGGGTTTTGCAAATTGAAATCGCGGTGTGCAAAGAAGACGTACACCAGTGTGCCGATGATCAGCGCAGATTCAATGATTTGCATAGTCCGATATCGAAGGGAAAGACTTCGAGTGAGAAATACGAGTCCGAATACAATGCCCGTAAAATACAGAATTCGCGACGTTTGAATGGTGCTTGCAACGGATGAAACGCCCCAAACATCCAGTGTTAAATAGTTTCCGACGAGTCCGATGATGAGAAAAATGACTGAAACACTGACGCACCATATGGTTCGTATTTTCCATCTGGCAAACAGCGAAGCGACGAGCGACGCGAGGATAACTGCAATCACTGCGACGAGGTGTGCCCAACCCTGAAGCAGAGGAAATGTATATCCATATGCGCTCAGAGCGAGGAGAAGCGTTTTGACAAACTGTACCCAGAAGGATTCTTTCAATTGGAACCTCCTGTGTACTCAGTCATGGCGCCAGTGGAAATATCGACAATTCTCACGGTACCGAGGCTGCTCAGTTCAGAGCAGAGGTTGTTGAACTGCTTTTTGTCATCGTTGGCATCATTTTCATCCGGACTGCAAAGCAATTTTTTGAGTTTTCCAATCTTTTTTGGGGATGTTGCAGTTGGTTTTGTTTTGGCATCCACAGAAACGATGAAAGTGGGGTGAACTTTGAAAGTAGCGATGAAGGTTTTGACTTGTTCGAGCCAGTTTCCGAGTTTTTGTGGGACGAGCAGGAAGCAGTGTGCCATAGCCCCCGGGGCTACGAGTCGGGCGACTGAGAGGAGATCTTCGCCACCACGGGAGCGATGAGTGACAGAGTCGATGACATCATTGAGGCCTTCCTGTTCGTTGGAAACAAGACGTTTTGCGCCATCTGCTGCGAAGCTGAGTTCCTTGGACATTTCGAGGCCAATTCCATTGAGGAAAGATCTGGCCATTGAGGCAGAAGCTTCATCATTCTGGCCTGAGACGAAATAGACAAACATGTCTTTTTCTTCGACGATGGCGGGTTCCGGAGCTCTGACGACGAGTTTTCTGCTTCGAGCAAAGACTTTCCACAGGACGAGACGCAATGGATCGCCGGCCTGATATCTTCGCATTTCAACGAGTTCTCCGCGAGGATCTCCTTCGGGATGGGAGTATCCGTCGCCGGATGTTTTTGTCTGAAAAGCAAGCATTTCGTAGTTGCTTTTAGCCGGTTCGAGGACGAGTGAAACATCCTGGGTGAGCACAAACGAAATGGCTGTCAGGCCAAAAATATCTTTTACCGTGACTTTTCTATGGAGTTTGTTAATCCGTCCTCGCTCGGTTGCAATCAAATACTCGCTGGACCAAGAGAAAGCTTTTTTTTCATGGCGTTGAAACGTCGAGTCAAGAAGTTCGATTTGGGTTGTGACAAATGGCAGCCAGAAAGGAACGTAAATGCGGTAATTCGTTTGAATTCTTGAGCCGACTTCAGTTTTTGAGTCCAGTGTGAGTGCACGGTTAGTGTGATGGGTAATTCCCACGACGAGAAGGGCTGATAAAATGGTAAAAAACAGAATGGATGCAAATGCGATGATCCAGATAATGACTGCAGAAAAGAGGATTTGATTGGCGTGTGCACTGACTTCCCAGAACCAGACATAATAGATGATGGCAATGAGAATAATGCTGAGCCATGTCAGGGGAAAAATGCCCTTAACGACATGCCACACAGTTTTAACGGCATTTGTAGAAGAGTGCAGAATTGGTAAGATGGAATTTTTTTTAAGCCAGTGCATAGAAATGCGCACAAATGATAAAAGAGAACCGGAGCGGTTATGAATGTTTGAGGAATTATTTGTGGCAGTATTGAACTGCAATGAGTGTTTCTCAAAGATTCAGCCAAAGAGGACGCAGCAGGGAACAAAGTTCCCTGCATGACGGGAAGTTATGGATTATCAATGAGAGATTAGAGGATAAATTCGGGTTCGAAGGTCATGAAAATGGATTCAGAGCCGCGAATACCTTCAATTTTGACGTGCATTTGAAGCCACGACTGATTGAGAATATTGATAAGTTGTTTGAGGATATCGCGGTGAGTTTCCTGCTGGTTGAGAGCATCGCAATGGGTTTTGTCGCTGTGAAGGAGGGCTTCCATTTTGACACGAATGGGAGGAATCATGCGGTAGCGCCAGGTTCCGAGCACGATTCTGTTTGCGTCATAGACGTCGCCGCTCTGAAGGATTTCTTCGCACATGGAGAGGAGCGGACCGTATCCGATGATATTTCGATGACCGCCGACCGAAATGAGGAGCTGATTGATCTGATCCCAGAGTTTGACGCTGTGATCGACGTATTCCTCAAGGCGTGCGAATGCTTCGTGAGTACGATTGGAGAGCATTGTAGAACGGAGTTCTTCAGCAGTTTTGGGCTGCAGATATTCGACGGCAAATGTCTGGAAGAGGTGGTCATCGACGTCACCGTCGAAGAGTCCGGCTTCGTTGGCTGTGCCGAGGATATAGACGTTTGACGGGATGAAGAAGATGCGTCCGGATTGGCTCAAACGAATGGAGCGTGCGCCCGGAGCTTCGAGATCCCAGGCACCTGGTGCGCCATTTGCGCCTTTGCGCCAGGGGACTCTGGCAAAGCTGTCGAGCATATGGGACACTTCCCCCAGAACGTCTTCGAGACGGGCTTCGTCAATGCAGTCGACCATAAAGACGAAGTCTTTATCGGGATTGTAGGCAGCTGCGCGGCAAAGTGACAGCAGCAGACCTTCCTGAATGTTGTCATTGGTAAAGGGTTCAAAGAAGTATTTGGCATCATTGATGTGATGGGCAATGACTCTGGGTGCGCAGTGATCGATGGAAGGTCTTCCGGTCATGGTTTCGCCTGAAATACGGCGTTCCACCATATCTTCATAGCCCATGTTTGAATGAAAAACCGTCACGCAGTGGAGGCCGATTTCGCGGCCGGTCATCTGTTTCCAGGAGCCGATCAGCTGTTTGGAAAGATTGGCTTTTCCGATGTTTGCAACGCCGTAAAAGATGAGGTTTTTGAATCGGCGGAGTCGATCAAAGCGTTTATTGAGCTTCATCTGTTCAATATTGTTTTGTTTTTCGGTATCCGTTGGATAGTCGGCTTCGAGTGACTGAACAAAACGGGACACGAGCGTGTCGAAATCGATGAGTGCCTGTTTGGTATCCGTTTCGAGATAGCTGGAGAGTTTCTGCATGATGCGAGACGGGAGGTCATTCATGCGAATGCTCCAGAGATAAAGATTCCATGAATCGATGGTGAGATCTTCGCGATGCGGGCTTTCTACGACGCGCAGAAGCCATGTCAGGGTACGCAGCGGGAAAGGCATCATGCCGATTTCTTCATCACTTTCGAGCAGCGGGGTGCTTTTTTCGATCCATTTTTCGCGGACTTCGCTGCTGACGATGACGTCGTCCGCTTTTTCGCGGAAAGTGCGAAGATGATTAATGATTTCATCGTCGACGTAGCAGTGTTCTGCATCGGGAACAAGCCATCGGCAGGAGAGGCCAGTTTCTCGCCAGAACAGACGGAGTTCGCTGACATGAGCACTCAGAGCAGCGGAAAGAATTTCGCGATGATTATTTTTTTCAGCCATGATGCGTTCCTTATTGTAAAAAAAATGAGAGTCTGCGAATACGCAAACAGTAAATCATTTTACCAAAAATGGCTTAAAATCACAACGAAAGTGAGCATGAGAAATGAAACGAAATCTGAGGAGGTCGCAGGCTATTGTCCGGAGTCCAATACGCCTGCGCTGCGCGCCTTTTCGCTGGTGCTCAATACGGCGCGCAAAGCTGGTGCGCGGCAAAAAAAGCAAAAAAAAAGCGCGGCGTATGAAATAGCCGCGCTCTGGCAGGCGTATGCCGGCAGGATGCCGGCATAGCTGCCGGTCTTATTCGTCATCCTCTTCATCATTGAGATCTTCAAAATCGTCGTCTTCGTCATCAAAGTCGAAAATTTCTTCACCGAGATCTTTGAGCAAAGTTTTCGTTTTTTGGCGAAGTTCAGCATTTTTTCCGTCCTTATAAAACGCCTGAAGTGCAGAAATAGTCTCAGCATCCCGAGATTCATCCTCCATCATGTATTTGCGCAGGAGTTTGAGCCCGAGAAGGCGTGTCATGAATCCATGCTGTCCAAACGAAATCGGTTCGCGGACATGGCTCATCAGCAGAGAGCGGATTTTTTTGTTGTCAAATTCGCATTTAATCGTGAGCAGACAGTTCATGGTTTCGGCAATACAGGCCACGGTCTGATTTCGATCAAGTCCGGCAAGGATTTGCTTAAGCGTTTCCGGATTGGGGCCAAGAGCAAGGAATTTCATGACGAACCCCGAGCATCTTTTTGGTGTGGCATAATATGCCCGAATCAGGGCGTTAATCGATGACTGATGCTGAAGCATGACATCGAAGAAAAGCTTTTTGACCTCTGCAGATTCGTTGTGAGAGAACGCCTCGATGATCGTTGCAACTACAGCATCATCGCTATTTTCAAGGGTGAGAATGACATTGAGAGCTTCGGAGGCAAGTGTTGGGGAAGTGGATTTCAGCCAGACCTGAATGATTTGCAAGTTGGCCGGAGAGACTTTTTTCAGGTGTCGAATGATGTGTAGAGCGTTGATTTGAACGGTTTCACTGGCATCAGAGAGGAGCTTTCCGAGAACTTCATCGTCGAAGGTTTTGGCGATTTTGGCGATTTCCTTATCGCTGAGCAGATTTTCGTAAATGCTTTCATTGCTGGTAGCGGGTTTGAGGAATTTTTCGCTGGTTTCAGGAGGTGTCCACTCGGGAAGTTCTTCGTCCCTGGGATCGAGATAGGGTTTGAGTGCGCGCATAATTTCTTCTCTGCGCGGTGCATCTTTGTGTGATTTAAGAATATCGATGACTCGCTGTCGAGCGTGGTCAGTGGTTCTGACACCGCAGAGTTGTTTTAAAAGCGCATCGGTAAAACGCGGGGGACACTGTGAGATGACCTGGCATGCGGCGCGATAAATGCCGTTTTGTGTTGTATCGAGGGAAAGAATAACGGGATCGATGGCGTCATTTGCGTAGCTTCTGAAGAGGTCGAGAATTTCGTTTTTGAGAGCATCGGAAGCGTCAGCCAGGGTTGCCAAAACCTGAGGAATGACGAGCTCAGGGAAAGTGGAAAAGTGAGCGAGCATGCGCATGAGGGCGATATTGACGGAGTCATCGTGATCCTTGAGGAGAATCAGAGCGACGGAGAGATCATTCATCTCGATGGCAGGACGATTCTGAATGCTTCGAATCACCGCGACTCGGACAATCGGAGACGGATCGTAGAGAAGCCTGCTGACGGCATGTTTTTCCATGACATCGCAAGTTCGGGAAAGCGCAAACTGAAGTCCTGAAAGGTCCTGTTGTGGCTGGGAAATCAAGGCGAGCAGGGCGGTGCAGAATTTATCGATAAAGTGGGAGAGTTTGGCCCGGATGCTGTCAGAGGATGCCGTGTTTGCCAATTCTTCTGCGAGCATGACAGGTGTTGTAAGATCGTGTTTCAGACAATGAACGATGTATCGACCAACGACTTCCTGTGTTTTTGAATCATCAGTGAGAAGAGCCTGGAAAGCGGCAGGGTGATAGATATTGGCAGTCCGAAGGATTTCAATTAAATTCTGAACGAGAACAATTTCATTGCTTTTAAGCAGAGAAGCAATGTCAAGTGTTTGAGCGGAAATAAGCTGTGCTTCGTGATAAATTTCAGAGGGGGAAAGACGTGAGGTTCTCAGGCGTGATAAAACCTGATTGTCTATAAAAGGTGTATCGACAGCAACTTTTCCTGTTGAATGAAGTGATTCATCAAAAACATCTTCATGGATTTCGTTTTCGGGATTTGTTGGATGAAGCACTTTATTATCGGAGCCCTCCTGCTTTTCATCGGCCTGTGAAGGCTGTTGTGTGGCAGGTTCTTTTGCTGGATCTTGTTTCTTCTTTGACATGCTTCCGGTTTCCTTCTTGGAAGACTGAACTATAGTCTGTATCATGGATGATGACACAGGCGAATACAGCCTGAATAATGGACTTTATCCTAATACATAATGGAGGTTTCATGCAAGCTGCACATGAGGCAAAGAAGGCAGAGAATTCGATAAATGAGGTTACACGGGGGAATTTTCCGGTTCAGAAGGATGGAACCGTTGGCGTGCTGCTGTTACATGGGTTTACATCCGCCATTGATGCTGTAAGCGGGCTGGCTCCGACCCTTGAGAAGCTGAGAGTTCCTTACGAAATGCCGGTTCTCAGAGGGCATAATTCGCAGCCTGAGGATCTGCGAGGGGTTACTGCAGAAGACTGGTATGATGACGGTTTTGCAGCACTGGCAAAACTTTGTGAACGGGCAGACAAAGTCATTATTGTCGGGTTATCGATGGGCGGACTTGTTGCTCTGAATCTTTGTGCGAGGAAGCATGTATATTCGGAAAAAATAAGCGGTTGTGTGACGTGGGCTGCCGCACTTGGATTTTGTAATCCTCTGTCATGGCTTGCCAAGCCTTTGTCGTTGTTTGTTCCAATGTGGAAAGGGCAGGACAGCTTTAACGATGCAGAGTGTCGAAAGAACAATCGGAATTACCGGAAATTTCCAACAAAAGCCTTTGTGGAACTTTATGATTTTGCATATCGAACGCGCAAACTGCTGGTTGATGTCAAAGTTCCAATATGCATTATTCAGTCACGTCTTGATCAGGTCGTTCCGTATAGGATGTCAGGACTGATCTTTGAAAAAGCCGGGACAGATTATTGCGAATACCATTCCCTGACGCGATCCGGGCATGAACTTGGGCAGGATTGTGAAGCCGACTATGTATTTGAACTGACTGAGACTTTTATCAGAAAATTTATGTAGTATTTTCGGTGACCTGTGCGGGGACTGTTAAGCCGGGGCGTGTGCGGATGAAATGCGGGATAGTCAGAAATGAGCCACATGTTTTTGTAATTCTATATGATATTGGGTATCATGTGACGGCTCTGATTAGGGGCATTTGCAGGAGAAAACGAGATGCGTAGAAGATTGGTATTCTGTTTGGTTTTGGGGCTTTCCTTGATGGGGTGTTCGGATTCATCCAGTTCGTCTGATGAAGAAAAGAAGGGGGATTCTGAAATTGAAGAGCCAGGAGATGGAACGGAACAGGGAGACCCTGAAAATAAAAATCCGGAGGATAAGCCGGATCCTGATTCTGGAACGCAAGAGCCTGTAATTCCTGATGCCGATGGGGATACCATCAGTGATGCCGATGAAGGTCGTGCAATAAATGACGAAGAAAGCATTGATACAGACGGAGATGGGATACCGGATTATCTCGATGAAGACAGTGATAATGATACGATTCCGGATCGCATTGAAGCGAACAATGATGGAGATCCCTCCATACCGCCTGCTATTGCAATGTCTGCGGATGAACCAGCGTTTCGAACATCAGATGCCGATGGAAATGGCATTCCCGATGCCACAGAAGCCGCATTGGATGATACTGGAAAACCGAGGGATACGGACAATGATACCATTCCGGATTTCATTTCAGTAGACAATGATGGAGATACCATTTTTGATATCGAAGAGATAAGGGGAGGAATCAATCCGATTCAGTCTGGAGCATCGGGAATGGACTGCAATCATGACGGCATTCCCGATGAGTTTGGAACGGCTGAAAATCCCATTGATTGTGATGGGGATACGGTTCCTGACTATCTGGCTAAGGATAGCGATGGGGATACTGTTGAAGATAAATATGAAAGTGTATTTGATTCAGATAATGACGGAATCCTTGACAGATATTCACTCGACAGTGATGGTGATACGATTTTGGACGAGGATGAACGGGGAACCGATGAAAAGCCAGCGGATTCTGATGACGATGGAATATATGATTTTCAGGAAATTGACAGCGATAATGATGGCCTTTTGGATGCCAATGAGATCAGGTGTTCTGGAGGGAAAGATTCGCGGCTGTTAATGGATACTGATGGGGATGGAGAATCTGATCTGGCTGAATATGCGATGGCAATCCGATTTGGTGTTGATCCGGAGGCACTTGTTTGCGATTCATCGCGAGGTGTGACGGAATTTATCTCATTTTTCTTTGAACTTCCGCGTTCCGGTGAGGAAAAATACGATACATTGACGTTTAATCCTGAGGTGACGAAAGCTGATATTTTTATCAATATCGACAATACCGGATCGATGACGTCAGCAATTGAGGCGTTGAAGAGTAATTTTACATCTGTCATAAGAAGTGCAGTTCGCGAGCGCGTGAAGGATTCTGCGTTTGGTGTATCGATTTTCCGCGATACAGATGCGACACCTGTGTGGCAGCTTTACAGTCCAATCACTGAAGATGATAATGAGTTTGAGCAAAAGCTGGCTTCCATTAGTGTGAAGGGCGGGAATACTGATATTCCAGAAGCTGGATATGAGGCCCTCTATGAAATTGCAACAGGTGATACGAAAAACAATTCAAGTGCCTATTCTCTTGCAAAACCGGTGGAAGGTACAATTGGTGGTGCTGGTTTTCGTGTTGGGGCATTGCCGATTATTCTTCACATTACGGATGCACCTGCATCTGAGAATCATGGACATGGCAAAACTGCAGCCATAGATGCACTCAAGAAAATCGGAGCCCGCGTCATTCCACTCGCCACAAAACTGACGCCAAAAGATACCAAAGGTAATGATTGGCCGACATTACTTGTTAACAACGGTGTTGAAATTGCGAAAAGTGTTGGGTCAGTTTTGCCTGTTTGTGCTTATCAGCAGGATAACAAATCATGGGGATGTGGCGAAAATAAGTGCTGTACCAGTGATTATGAGGGAGCCAGGTATGGTGCTGCTCCTGATAGCGATAACCAATGTACTCTTGTCATTGAGAGTGGTATGAATTGCTCGGCGACCGTCAGTAACGGCCAGAATGCATTGCTTTATAAGACTGTGCTGGCCATTGAAGCTCTTGTCAAATACAGCACTTATAATGTTTCAACGCGAGTTGTTGGTGAACCCATTGATTCGAAAGATGCAGTGGGTGGGAGTAAGGCCACAACGGCATGCTTTATCAAACGGATTGAAGCTGTAAGTTATGAGCCGCCAGAGAATGCTGTCGTTGCCGATTGCTTGAAGAATTATAACACTGTAGCGAAGGATTTTTCAGGCAATGGATATAACGATGGGTTTGAAAATTTTGCTGTAGGTGCGGCAACACCGGATAGTCCCAAGTCGAAACTGACCTTTAATGTCGTTGCACAGAATGACAACTGTGTTGTTAAATCTGAAGAAGTTCGTTCATATAAGGTTGGGATTGAAGTGTATGATCCAACGACAAACATGCTGTTTGACAAGCATGAAGTGATGATTGTTGTTCCTGCTGAAGCAGCTGATTCCATTAACTGAATTCTTGCATAGGAATTTGCAAAGAAATCGGGGTTATGGTGACTGATATTTATGCATGATTTAGAGTTTTCAAAACATTATTCGCGAGCCTGGGAGCAGTTTCGTGAATCTTGGCCAAGAATTTCGGTATGTACCATATTGTGGTTGTTGGTATTGATTCTGTCGATTCAATCCTATGTTTCCAGAAAACAGATGTTTTATTTCGATATTGATGTCGGATTGATGACGGGGGGAACGATATCATTCTATGCTATTGGGGTTGTGATATGCGTTGTGATAACAGCGCTGATGCTTTATTCGTTGTTTGGTGTTGTTCATAAGACAGAAGAAGATTCTGGATGCAATATATTACTTTGTGGAATTCAGGGATTTGTACATCCTGTGAATTCATTTGTTGTGGCCAGTGTATTTCAGCTTATATCGTTCATCTGGTGTGTTGGGGCTGTTCTGCTTCTCAATGTCACCGAGTCTTTGGGGTATAATGGAATTCTGAGTGCAATTCTGACGTTTGTCTGGGTTTTGCTGATTCTGGGGGGTGTTTTGGCCTGGTATAAGCAAATGGATGACCCGGGGCTGAGTGGCATGGAGGCTATTAAGGCTTCTCTTCAATTGATGAAAGGCCAGCGAACGAAAACATTTGTGTTGTTATTGCCAGTTGTGTTTTGTACCTGGCTATTTTCTTATGGAGCATTTTCCTGTTATGAGCGTTATTCTGCAAGTGATTCAATTGAAATTGCATTTGCAGAACAGACTCTGAAAAATATCAGACTTAATGAGGCCAATGAACAGGAATTTACGGATAAGCTCAAACGAAGTGCCATAAATAAACACGATAAAAAAGGTAATAGTTTTATTTTATCGCATGAAATATTTCAGAAAGAAAAGCCCAGATATGAAGGCAATTTTAAGCAGTATGTTCATGCGATGGCTGAATATGGTTATCAACGCGAATTATTTGAAGCACGTCGTGAGCATCGGGATATCAGTCCATTGGCTAATGACTATTTTAACCGGCCGCCAAAGATTAAAAGCTGGGTTGTCGGAATGTATGCCAGTGGTGCGGTCGCAGCTGTTTTCCTTGCTTTTGCGCTCATTTTGCTTCTTCATATTTATCGGGATTTTGATTATGTGGCTGAAAAATTTGAAACAAAACAGCCAGAAAAGAAACAGAAACAGCATTCTGAACGAGCTAAAAATGTCGATGTTTCACAGTCTGAATCTGATGAACCGAAGTTCATTCAAAACAATGTTGTAAATGAAAATGTGTTGGACTCCAGGGATGGTAAACTCACAGATATGCCGGAGGATTTATCGGCGGCATTAAAATTCATGTCAGGTAAAGAAGAGCCAGAACCAGAACCTGGGGCAGGCTCAGAAACAAATCCTGATTCTGAATCAGAGACTAAATCGGAGACGATTGAAGTTCCGATTCTTTCAAAACCCAAATCTGTTTGGGATCAAAAGTTATTCAGTGGGG
>JAZRWV010000168.1:0-6295 GCA_045599925.1 Myxococcota bacterium | reverse complement strand
TGCTGGGGGTTCGCATTGGTGTGAGGCGCGTATTTGCGAGGCAAATAGCGACGTAAGGGGGAGGCGCGTATTTGCGAAGCAAATAGCGACGTAAGGAGGAGGCGCGTATTTGCGAAGCAAATAGCGCCGAGGGGGCTTTGCCCCCTTACACAAACCGTCGTATCTGTTCAGGGATTTCTTTACGGTCTGTTGACGTGGAATATTTGAACAGTTTCGGTATCGAGTCTGTCGCGAGCAATGAGAACGAGATTGTTGTCACCTTGTTTAAGCGGCATTTCGATGGCAACGCGTTTTTCTTTGCCGGTTACCATTCCATAATCGAGTTTTTCGCTTTTAAGCTGAAGACCGTCGTGTGTCCATACGTAAGCTTCGTAATCCCGAAGAGCCTCATTATCGGTTAGAACAGCAAAGATAGTGACTGTGGAGGCTGTTTCTGTATGAGAGCGTTCTTCAAAGACGATATGGGGCGGTTCATAGCTAAAGTTGGCGGAAACATTGGAGTTTTCGACTGGTTTGTTGTCCGGCAGGGCATCGTTGAGAGCATCTTTTGCCACAAAAGCACAAGGATTGAGGTCATCTTCTTTCCAGCAAACACCGATATAGCCGTTTTCAAGCTGATGAATGCGGACATTCTGAGATTCCTTGATGTTTCCGATGGCAATACCGGCTTGAGGTCGCGATAAAAGAACGGCGTTTTGGGCAATGGATTTGACATTTTCATCGATGGTTTCTGGCATTTCAGAATCGCGAACAGCAGGTTGAACCGGAGTTTGAGCGACAGGCAGATAAATGGGCTGAACGACCTGTGCATCGTAAGAAGTATCTTCGATTGTCAAATTGAGGAAAACTTCATCCGGATTAAATGGTCTGTCGCGTTTGATGCGTTTCGAAGGCGGTTTTTGAGGTCTGTCCTGGCTTACGTCGAATTTTAACATGACGAGTTTGGAGGTGCCGGCTGCCAGGTTTTCAATCGTTGCGCTTCCCTGTTGTAAAAGAACTCCACTTCCGGATTCATTTGCAATGTGGATTTTGACTTTTTCAGAGTCTGCATTTCCGATGTTTTTAACCCACAAATACATGTCGACGGATTCGCCACGGCTAAGATTTCCATCGGCATTTCCGCGAGAAATATCGTCAATCCAGTAAGTGTACGCGAAAGAGGGTTTATTTTTATTGATGACAGATGCAGTGAAAACGCCTTTTGTTTCAAGCGGAGTATTGGTCAGAAGAGCGTCATCGCCCTGATAAAACTGAATGTTGACGATGTCATCGCGAGTGGGCATGGATTTGGGGAGTTTAATTTTGACGGGCCATTCGCGCTGTTCTCCGGGTTTAATCTTTCCGAAAGCAAATTCGCGCTCGTCGAAAGCGCCGTTATTGGATGACATTGTGGCTGAAAACTGAGCCAGTTCTGCATCTTCACATGTATTTTTAACCCACATGATGAGTTGTTTTTCGACACCGTCTGCGGCGAATTCGAGTGTTTCATTTTCACCCACAGTGGTTTCATCCAGTTTTATTCCCCATGTGAATTGATCGCATGGCTTTTCAGTGGATGTATTCCAGTCGATTTTGAGTTTCTGTAGTGCGGTTTTGAGTGCAGAGCGATAATTCAGTTCATATTGTTCAAAGAAACTGGATGAATTCTGTATGATTTCAGGGCGGTTGGCACTTTTGGCCTGTTTTATCAGATTGATGGCAAAACGCGTTTCACTGTCTTCTGCATAATTTTCCGTTGAGCGCAGGTCATACGTGGTAATGCCGATTTCTTTGGCTCTTTCTTCATCCTCTTTGGAGGGTTCGTAGAGATATCTGAGCGATTTTGCCGAAGTTCGTTCGATAGTTTTGGAACTGTGCAGTGACTGTTCGAGGTTGTCTTCACGCCTGATGTTTTGTGTTTCTACAAGGCTGATGCCGTCTTTTTCGTCGACAAAAGCAGAAATCAGTCGAATATCGGGAACAATTCCGACGCCTTGAATTGAGATATCCCCCGGTGTGAGATACTGGGCTGATGTTATTTTAACGGCACTTCCATCGGGATTGTCTTTCAGAATCTGGACACTTCCTTTTCCGAAGCTGCGTTCACCGACGATCACGGCTCTGTTGTGGAATTGAAGAGCTCCTGCAACGATTTCGGATGCAGATGCACTGCCTTCATTGATGAGGACGATGAGTGGATAATTGCGTTCAGTCCCATCAGCTTTGGCCTTGGTTGAACTTTTGTCGGCGCGAGTAGGACCTTCGACACTGACGATTGTGTCACCTTTGGATAGAAAGAGTTCTGCCACTGCGATGGATTGCTCGAGAAGACCGCCCGAATTATTTCTGAGATCGAGAATCAGACCTTGCATCTTTGGCATGGATTTGTGGAGTTCAGCCAGATGGAGTTTGACTTCTGCTGCGGTTGTCTGATCAAAGGATTTTAGCTTGATATAACCAACATTATCGGATTTTAGTGCTTCAGACGTCACGCTTTTAATCTGAATTTGTTCTCTGGTAATGGCGAATGGGCGAGCTTCTGTCCAGCCTCTTCTCTTAATGTAGAGTGTGACTTGAGTTCCCACATCACCTCTCATGCGGTCCACGGCATCCTGAAGGGGCATATTTTCTGTCGATTCATCATCAATTCTAACGATAATGTCACCGGCTTTGATGCCGACTTTCCATGCTGGAGCTCCTTCCATGGGGGAGATGACGGTCAGATTGTCATCCCGTACACCGACGACAAATCCACATCCGCCAAAGCCTCCATTTCCGGTCATGACATCCTCAAACAGATAGGGAGGAAGCAGATTGGTGTGCGGGTCAAGTGTACTAAACATCCCGTTAATCATGGCATATTCGAGTTCATCGGGATCTTTTGGGTCGAGAAGATTGGAATAAATGAAGTTATATGCATCTTCGCTGATTTGCCATGCCTCAGAAAGGGTGGAGATGCGTCCAAGATTAAAATGCTTGGATTCGAGTCCTACGCGTAAAGTCAGTGAGCTTGGAGATTCATCTATTCTTCTGTCGAACTGGGCCACAACTTCCGGCACCATGTTCTGAAGTGCATCAATGCCGTAAGTAGTCATTTTTCTCCAGTTCAGTCTGTCAGGTTCGACATATTTTGCATTGAGAAGGATAAGTGAAAACTGCATCAATCGAAGTGTACGATATTTCTGTTCTTTTGCTTCTTTTTGAACACCGGAATTGTCTTTCATGGAATTTGGCAGGACTTCTTCTTGTGTGTCATTCGTGCCGGATGTCGTATTGGCTCCCGTCTTAAGCCCGCAGCCTGAAGCTAATAATGACAGAGAAAGCATTGCAATAATGGATGAAAGTGCACTTGATTTAAAATGACGCATGAATTGTCTCTATATTCGATGTGTTTTCTGGGTATTTTGAATACAAATTAATTCCTGGAAAGTGTTCTCGTTTGTGCTGTGTCAGCGCTTTCACTTTTGGAAATATAGGCTTTTCGGTTTCGTTTTTGTGGGGATTTGCTGGAGGAATCCGACTTTTTAGAGCTTTTGGATTTGGTTTTTCCTGTTTTCTGGGAAGTCGACTTTTTCGAGGATTTTCCAGTTTTAGCCGTAACAGATGTCTTTGGGAGAGAAGCGCTTTTACAGCGAGGAGTTGCTTGCGGAATCCCGAGATAGGGCGACATGTTTGCACGGGCACCGGACGGGGTTTCCATGTCGAGATGGACATGTGGCGGTGAATCAATAATCGATGTTGCGCCCATGACTGCAATGTGTTCACCCGCTTCGACAATGCTTCCGACTTTCAGATCTGGTCGAATGGCCCCCATATGCATATATCGGATGGTGTAGTCTTTTAGTGGTCCATCCAAGACTTTTGTGACGATAACATTTCCACTTCGCCAGCGTCCATAATTCAATGAAAATGGATACACAAGTCCATATCCGGGAACGAGAATCTGGCGTGGGTAGGCCTTTCCGGTTCGAATGGCTTCTCCTGTACGTTTGTCAATTTTTCCAAACTCACCGATATCTTCACCGGTTTTGCCAATAAAAGTCACTATCGATCGCGTGACTGCATTGATGACGCTTCCCATACCTCCATTTTTGCCATCGACTACACCGATGTCATGACCTCGATGACGACTATTGGTTGTGCAGTATTGTCGCATGAGGTTTCCATAGGGATAGGGTTGAACAAATCCTGGTTCCATTGGCAGACCGAGTTCTGATACGCCGCTTGGACTTTCCCATGTCTCATACGGCATGGATCGGTATTGTTCGATTTCTTTTGCTGAAAAAATGGGTTGAGCTGCATTCGAACGGGCTTCAGCCGTCTTATCAACTTTATCACTGAAGGCTTTCTTTTTAGATTTGTTCGAAGATTTTTTTGATGTTTTTTTGGACTTGCTTGTCGTTGCTTTCTTCGATTTGGATTTATCCGATTTTGCACTGTCCTTTTTGGTTTTGGATGATTTCGAGGATTTTTTGTCAGATTTATCCGTAGACACCACGTTTTCTGATGTCGGAACTTCTTCCGCCAGTGCCAGGTCTTCGGGCAGCACAAAAAGTGTTAAAACACCAACAAATATTAAATAAATGATATGTTTAAGAAAGTAATTCATATGAAAAAAAAAACGCCGACATTGGCTATAAACTAGCTGAGTTTAGCTATGCATGAGTGAAAAATCCACGTTTTATCCTTGAGATTTTTGTTTTAATTGTTCAAATCGATAACGTTGCATTTCCTCGCTTTGAATTTCAGCCAGATATGGCTTTAAAACCAGTTCAATAAAATGCAATCCACGATCTGCTAATTCCTTGTCTGAAATTTTAAGTCTTCCCAAATTGGATTCATCGAGACTGGTTTTCATCACTTCTTCAATCCATATCTGTGGGTTGAAAGAACCGTGAGACAGTTCGTACGCCAGAACTTTTTGTGCAAACTCAATCTCATTTCTGAGAACTGTTTCGCGGATAATAATGCCAATCCATGAGTCTGTTTCAAAAGCGCGAGTTCGGGCTGCAAGGTAATCATTCCAGGCATCGTCGGTTTTGTGCTGCTCCAGAGAAAATACAGCCCGATAGGCATAGGCAGAACTTGAGTGTGGATATCTTTCAAGCCAAAGTGCTGTTTGTTGCTCGACTCTGATCAGTTCATTTCTGGCTAGATATTGATCTATTGCATTAGCATAAACAGCAGGAGGCCAAGGTGCCATTCGGGCGGATTCTGAGAATTTTATCGAGGCTGTTTCCTCATCACCTGCATCCATGAGTTTCATGGCCTGGACCGAGAGGGCACTGCTTGTGCTGTCTGCACATATTTCTTCTGGAATGGATGAGATGGCATTGGCATTCTGATAAGCCTTTGCGATTTGACGAATGACGGATGTGCCTCCAGATGCAAATGCGGCTTTTGCAAATTCGGCTGCATTGTTGACATTTCCAGATTCCAGCGCAAGCGAGGTTGCTTCGGTGAGAAGATCTGCACGATGTGGCTGAAGTGTTCTTTGTGCTTCGTTGATGTTCTGGCGCACAAAGATACTCGATGATGCGTGCATTTCTGCAGCCCTGGTCCAGTAATCAATCAGCTGACTGGCGCAGCGTGCACCTTCTTCAAGTGAACTCCACGCTGCTTTGTCGTTTCCAAGGGCGGCTTCTGCTTTTGAGTGCATTCTGTGAACATAATCAGATGCTGGCTGAATCTTTTTCAGCTTTTCGAGGAATTTTAGAGCATCTTTATATTGTCCCGCATTCATTGCTGCCTGAGATGCAGTAACATATAACGAGGTCTTCATACTGCGGTTGTTAATCTCTGATTCAATCGCAGAAATTATGGCATCGTGTTGTCCGTCATTTTGGGATGCACAGATAGTCGCAGTTTCCATCACTGTGGAAAGTTTTGATGTCGGTGTTTCTTTCAGCCATTTGATTATGATATCCGAAGATATAATTCTGGCTTTCTCAATCGATGTCAGTCCGGAAATGGCTGAAGATGTATCTTCCGACAGATTTTGGATAAAAATTGCATCCTGTGAACCGAGAAGTATGGCTGTCGCAGAGAGTTTTGCCCGATCTGTTTCCGGAATGCGACTCATTTCCTGTCGAATGTAATCAACAGTTTCGTGAGAATAGCCGTGAACTGCCAGTTCTGACACGACGTCCTTAATTTCTTCCGGTTCAACTTCATTGTGTGCAATTTCTTTGAGTGCAGACAGTGTATCTCCTGCTTTTATCATGCGTTTGAAAACATCCAGTGCGGTTAGTGCAAGGCCCGTTTTTTCTGCATAATAAACGGCTTCGTCCGGCTTTTTGGCATTAACAAGTGCATG
>JAZRWV010000167.1:0-12059 GCA_045599925.1 Myxococcota bacterium | reverse complement strand
ATCGTCAACAAGGATGACGAGGGAATCAAAACCGAAGAATATATTCAGCCAACCGGTAAGAATTACAAATACCTGCTCACAGAAAAAGAACACCCCCTACTTGCTTCAGATGAGCAAACCGAGTTGTCATATTCAAAACTGTTCCCCATGAAGATGACAACAGCACCGATTACCTATAATTTCGATACCTATTTCGCAACATTTTCTCAGAAAGCCGGTTCAAATGCAGCCTGCCCAACCGGAAATGCCTATATCTGGAGAATTCAGAATAATACAACAAACAGATGGGGCACTTTAAAACAAGCTGCACAAAATGCAAACGATAAAGATCCATTCTATCAAGAAGGAAAATACCATTCCTATGTTTTAGCTGCCGATCGCATCAACTCCATCGAAATTACAGAACAAATGACATGCGGCACTGGCAGCAATAAAAAAACATATGCTCCAGAACTCGTCTTCCTCTCTGGCAAAGCCACCACACTTGACAATAGCCAGACTAATAGTGCAGGCCGAAATGCTCACAGCAGCATCAGCTCCGGTTCCATCGCCCTCGATACCATCGCAGCACAGGTCAACCCGCTCTTCTGGGCAAGCGTTTACGAATAAGCTGTTAAAAATACATTCACCCTTCAGGCGGATGTATGATAAACACATACAAGGCCCCGGCTCAGGCTGGGGCCTTTTTTGTATCCCATTTAGTTTGGCCCTTTTTCACTCAACATCTTTAACAAACAAGGTACTTTATGCCAGATTTACCCCCAAATGAAGAACAAACGACTACAAATGAAGAATTAAAAAATTCCAATTCAAATCAAAATGTTTCATCAAAAAATGAAGAAAATTCAGAGAGTTGTAACACGGATGAAACAGCCAACCCAAACGACGATGATGAAGCTGGTAAAACAGAAGAAAATCAGCCCAAAACCGTAGGTGAAGCCATTAAAAAAGGCGTCATGGAAACCATCGATATCTTCAAGGCTTTTGTTAAATCGCCCAAAGAAATCATCGGTATCAACCTGCTCAACATCGTCGAAGGCATGGCCTATTTCGGCATTCTGACCATTCTCATGCTTTATATGACGAAGAATGTGTTGGTCACGGATTTGCCCTATATCGATATTAAAAACCTGGAAATTACCCAGTTTAAAGCCTGCATTAGTAAGGATTATATCGGCGGCTGCGTTGATGTCCATGCCGGCTGGATCGTGAGCGGCTATATCATGCTCATCACGTTTTCCCAATTCTTTTTGGGAGGCCTGTCGGACAAACTGGGACCTAAAAAAATGCTAGGCATTTCTTTGGGCGTCTTATTTATTGCCCGCATCGTCCTTGGTTTTTCGGAAGGCCAGTTCGCGTCAATGGGAACCGGAATCGGTTCACTATTCTTCTATGTCGTCTGCACCTGCCTTATCTTTATGGCTTTGTCATATGGCGTCTTTAATCCAGCAATCTATTCCTTAACGCGAATGTATTCCGACAAAAAAACATCCGCTGTTTCTTATGCCATGCTCTATGCCGGCATGAACCTCGGTGCTTTCATTATCGGACTGATTCTGCCCCATATCCGGCGCGGTTTTGGCGATGAGTTGGATGAAGCTGGCAATGTCATCACACCGGGCTGGATGCCTGGAACAAATGGCTATTCCGGTGTTTTGATCTTTTTGGCCGGCATCATGATCCTGGCCTTCATCCTCTATTACTTCATGATAGTACGCTCCAAAACAAAGCCGACTTTTGCTGCCGATGATGATGAAAAAGAAAAGAAAGACGACACACCTAAACAATATCTCTCCTTATGGGAAAAAATTAAGAGCCATCCATTGATGGACTTAAAATTCTCCTTCTTCATCTTCATTCTCATTCCGGTTCAAACGCTTTTTGCTTATCAGAACATTCTGATTCCGTCGTATCTGGAACGAGCTTATCAGGCTTATCCCATGATTTCGGACAACTATGAGACGTTCAGCAACCTCAACCCGCTGATTGTCTTCCTTTTTGCTCCAATTATCGCAGCCTTGACGGCCAAAAAAGACGTCTACAAGATGATGATTATCGGTACGACAGTCATGGCATTGCCGACATTTTTACTTGGACTCGGAACGACACCAGCGCTATTCCTCACTTTCATATTCATCGGTTCTATTGGTGAATCGATGTGGCAGCCAAGATTTCTCCAGCACGTCACTCAAATTGCCCCAAAAGAAAAGATGGGAGCTTATGTGGGAATTGCCAATCTGCCATGGTTCCTGACGAAATTTATTGTCGGACTTTATGCCGGATTTGCACTCAACGGCTTTGTTCCTGAAGCATCCACCGGTCTTGAACAGCATCCACAGACCATGTGGCTTATCTTTGCCGGCATCGCTATGATCTCCCCTATCGCTCTGTTCCTCGCCCGCAAATGGGTGAATTCCCCCAAAAAAACAGAAAACTGCTGAAAATTAAGCATTCTATTCTGGCATCATTCACAATCGTGTAGGAGGCCACCCATTAAAGGGATCCCCTACACGCTTAACGAGAATATGGCTTAAGCTGCAAAATTGGCATTGCAGCTTAAACATTGCAGATTCCGTGAGGACTTTGTCCTCAGGTGGGGCCGGGACAGAGCCCCGGGTGAACTGCATCTCCCTATTTTACTCGCGCGCCGCAGGCGCGCGAGCCCCTGGCTGAATAGCAACTAACGAGTTCGTGGCTTTCGGAATAAGTTCAACGATGAGTTTCGTTCATGGTATCGTTGCGAATGATAACTCGGTTTATCGATTCAAAACGGAGAATCCCCATGGAACCTGAAGAACAAAAAGCGTTGGAACAGGTAGCAGACAACTCATCCTATACTTCATACGAAACAGATGATGAGTCACCGGATGCACACGCAAACGCAGAACAACCACATATTGCTGAACCAGCAAATACAGAAGAGGATCAAATTACCGAGACCAGAGAAGTGCAATCATCGGCCGAAGACACCCAGACACTGGCGTTGATGCATCCCGAACTGGCTGAGCTGTTCGTTTCGCTCGAAAAAATTGGTTCCGGCTCACAAGCCGCTGTGCTCAAAGCGGTCGATGCATCGGGAGAAGCTGTTGCCATCAAGGTTTTTGATATTGCCAGTGCAGATTCATTCAAAGATATCGAACTGTTTGAACGCGAAATCGAAACGCTTAAAAACCTCGATATTCACGGCGTTCCGCACTGTATAAAGTCATTCCGAAACGATCATTATCTGTATCTCATTGAAGAATATATCGATGCACGTTCTCTGGAATATTATATCCACGAAAAACGACTCTTTTCGTTCGATGAAATCGTGAAAATTCTCACAAATGCCGCGAAAATTATCCAATCACTTGGAGGCGGCATCACACCGATCATCCATCGCGACATCAAACCCGCCAATTTGCTGATTACGGACGATCTCGACGTTTACATGATTGATTTCGGCGTCGTAACAGCACGCCATCAGCTAACGATAAGTTCGACATTTGCCGGAACAGCCGGTTATATGGCCCCGGAACAGCTCAACGGCAAAGTCACACAGGCCGCCGATATTTACAGCCTCGGCGTCACGATGCTGCAGCTCATTTCATCTGTTGCTCCGACCGACATGGAAATGGACGGCCTAGAAATCCGCCTAGAAAAGCTGCTGCCCGACACAATCCCCGACTGGTTCGCCAATATTCTGCGAAAAATGACGCTTTCCAATCCGAAAACTCGCTTCCAAAATGGCAATGCCCTGCTCAAATCCTTGGAAAATAAAGGCGCCGGTCTCCCGCAGGTCCGTTCTTTTGATGATTCCGAGCGAATTAAAAACGCAGAACGCCTGGAAAAGAAAAGGCAGGCCACCGAACGTCTTAAATCGACGCCAGTCCTGGCCGCCATTCTCAGTTATATCCTCGGCGGTTTGTGGTGTTATTCTATTATATTTTGTGATTACGCATATTGGGATGATGTTCGCTTTTATTCTTACAAATTCGGAATGCTGATATTTACACCGGCATTCCTCGCCTGGGTTGAGTTCGCGATGCGCCGCGTACCGCGGCCAAATAAAAAAATGCTCTTCTGGCCGATCTGCATGATGCTCCTGTCACTGTCGATACTCTGGAATGATTCCGGTTACAGCTACCTGGCACTGCACACGCTGGCCATTTACTGGGTGATGATTCGATCCGGCCGCCTGACCGAAGGACGAACTGGTGCTTTTCTGCCGCTCGATATGCTCTCTGGCCTGATCAACATGATTTCGGGGCTGTTTCTCCGCATCCGCAGGCTATTTTACGGCGTTCAGAGCCTCGCACAGTGCCAGAAAAACTGGAAAAACATCTTCATTACGCTCCTCATCATCGTGCTGGCGATTCCCCTCATGCATCTGACAGTTTCACTTCTAGCTTCTGCTGATGCGAACTTTGCCTCGACATGGAACAGTCTTACTGGTTTGTTTTCCTTCGAAATGGGCATGCCGCATTGGCTGGAAAAAATCTTAGTGAGCCTGCTGTACGGCTGGCCGGCTGGTTTGGCCATCTACAGCATTGTTACGCGCAGTCAGATTTCCGAAAAAAGCATGTTCACGCCGGACAGCGTTCGGAAAGTCACCGACAAACTGCAGGTTGTGCCCAAAGGCGCCATCTACGGCGTTTTCGGCACATTTATCGCGATATATCTGCTCTTTTTTGGCGTACAGGCCGGACATCTTTTCGGCGCATTTCACGGTGTGGTGCCGGGCACACTGACAGCTTCTGATTACGCCCGCGAAGGCTTTTTCCAACTTTGCAAGGTCATGCTCATCAATTTTGGCCTGTTTGCCTTCGCAATGAAAGGGTCCTGCATCCCGGTTTACAAAAGCAGACCGCTCAAAATCCTCTGCACAGTGTTCCTCGGCGAAAGCGCCTTCCTGGCCATCACTGCGGCGAGCAAGCTCGGAATGTATATCGATCGATTCGGCACAACGTCCCTCCGTGTTCTGAGCTTCTGGGGCATTCTTGTGCTCTTCGCCGGATGCATTCTCGGCATGGTCAACCTCTTCCGCCACTGCCGCGTCATCGACAAATGGATCTGGTTCGCCGTCTCAACCTTTGTCTTGTTCGCGTTCTTTTTCTGATTAAAAAAACGGCCTATTCTCATTCGCGAATACGAACATTTGCCGCGTATTACGCGATGATGTCTTGCAATAGTATAGGAACAACACGTGCAGCGTATCGGCATAGCCGATAGCTGCACGCAAAAGGGCGTATCGGCACTCAAGCCGATAGCCCGAAAACGAAAGCGTATAGGCAAAGCCTATAGCCTCCGCCTTAAATATTTCTTACTCAGCAGTGGTTATTGCTGAGTAAACACTTGCCATAACAATTTTCACCATATGTAGTATTGGAAATGCACATACCCTCACACGTATTCCACATTATCCAGTGACCATGATAAGTCCACACGCCATCCCCTTCGGGGGTTGCACAAGTTTGGCTGTGTTGCCGACCATCTGAAGTCGTTATGCAATTGTGACCACCATGCCAGCGGCTCGTCATACCACATTCTCCGCAAGATTGACCAAGTGTGTTCTCATTGCATAGCGTTTCATTGGGACACGGCGTCGGGTCGGACAAAATTACGCCATCTTCACAGGTATAAATCTGCCCAATATGACCGTCGGGATGCCCGTCTTTCCACACCATACCGTCGTTCCGACAAATACTTCGACCAACACAGCACTCACCACAATCGGTGCGTTCTGGATTACACGAATTGCCCGCATCGCACGCTATATATTTTTCATCCGTATACTGAATCCCGGCATCCGTCTGCATAAAACCATGCATTTTACCGCCATCGCAGATATATAAATGACCGATAAGCAGTTCAGTACTTGTTCCCGGAGATTTAATATTTGTACATTGCTGCGTAGGCCGATTGAGACATTCACCGCAGGCGGTGGAAACGCCTTCCTCTTCTTTTAAACACGAAGCAGGGCGTCCATCCTCGTCAGTACACGCATTCTTGACTTCCCACTGGCCCTGAACACAGACTTTGAGCGTTCCGGCGTTGGTTTCGACATCATCTTCGCAGCGCATATCGCCGTCCTTGCATTCACCGCATTCCTCAGCAGATTTGCAGCTGACGTCATTGGGACAAGCTTGCATTGTAGACCAGCGACCTTGATCACTGCATACCTGGTACGCCCCATTCAGGCATACGGACACTCCCGGAATACAATCGAAATTGGCACATTTCGTCTTATCTTCCGCATCACATACAACGCCACTGCCGCAGACTGTCTCACCGCACTTGCACTGCTTCGCGGTTTCGTCGTACTCGCCGCCTGTCGCCTCGCAAGGCGCCTTATCCGGATCAACGACAGGCTCCACAACCGGTTCTCCTGCACATTTCGTCTTATCATCCGCATCACATACAACGCCACTGCCACAGACTGTCTCTCCGCACTTGCACTGCTTCGCGTTTTCGTCGTACTCGCCTCCTGTTGCCTCGCAAGGCGCCTTATCCGGATCGACGACAGGCACAACCGATTCATCTGCACATTTCGTCTTATCTTCCGCATCACATACAACGCCACTGCCGCAGACTGTCTCACCGCACTTGCATTTTAATTCATCTACTTCGAAAACACCGCCTGTCTTATCACATTCGATTTGTAAAATATCACGATGAGCTTCCGTCGTTGGTTCGTCGCACCCCAACGACGAACTGCATAATGCCAAAAGCACAAAACCAAATTCATATAGATTGCTGTATTTCATGACTGCAGCCTTACTGTCGAGTTGTAATCCTAATCATCGCGCGTTTTCAGCACAACGCGCAATGCGATTTGCTATATAGCACGATGCGAGCTTTAACTCAAAAGACCAGTCAGGAGATGCGACACCTGTATAGGTCTCAGAAGCAATCGGGTAGGAGGCCACCCATTATTTGAGTAGCCGTCCTCCCACACCACCGTACGTGCCGTTCGGCATACGGCGGTTCAATGTCTTATGAGCAGTTTGCGAATCTACTCCGCATACAATCCTGTCCCTCCGAAATGGCATACTGAGTGCTCCCCTGTTACCTTCAGCCTCTCGCCTATCCTCGCAGGGACAGCCCCATTGCTGGGTATTCTGCTTTCGTTGCATGTCAATCCTCTGAAATCAAGTGTATATCTGACATTGTTCAGCCCTTCCCTGCTTTCACAGGTGCTATGGCTTCTGCTGACTTCTCGCCGTTCGTTGTTACTACCTCCGAAAAGAAGCCGACGAGACCTCCCCAGGTAAGAACGATAACCTTCCCCTCATCTACCCGCCACATCTACTGCACATGCACCCGTGTAGCATTGGACTTTGCCTTGTGTGGCAAGCTCGTCCGGCATGTACAACTTTATATGTAATTTCTGTTCGTCAGGCCGAGGGTTTGCCTCCAACTTCTTTCAGATTCCACCTCACGATGGACACCCTTGTTATTGGCTAGCAGTTCCTGGTACCGAGTCTGCAACGGACTTTCACCGTCAAGATATCGCCCATGCTGGGCACACCACCCCATAAAGAAAAGACGCGCAAATGCGCGTCTTTTCTTTTGTATGCAATTATTGTTTCTCAGTTCTTCTGCAAATTCTCAACAAGCATAAGAGTCCCAGCAGCATGGATAACATCGCGCCATGGGCTGGTGCCGCTGCACTAATGGAACAATCAGAGCTACTGCTGGCGTCAATCTCTGGTTCATCTGGATCAATGTTCCCGCCTGGTTCTGTGTTCCCTCCTGGTTCTGTATTCCCACCAGGATTGGTCGTTTGACACGATTCCGCATTTTTACATGCAGGATCGTCGCAGTCGGCTTTTCCGTTGCCATCATCGTCGAGTTTGTTGTCGCAAATCTCAATCGCAAGTGCTTTGCACGTTTCCGCATTTTCACATGCAGGATCGTCGCAGTCGGCTTTTCCGTTGCCATCATCGTCGAGTTTGTTGTCGCAAATTTCAGGATCTGGCTTGAATGTATCTGCTTTGCAATCAGCATTAATAGATTCACCCATAAGCGTTGACATCAAGTTTGCAATGAAACAGAGGCGTGTATTGGGATCGGCAATGGCTTCGAGCGGAAAACCTGCAAGAATGGCTTTTTTGTCTGAGGTCAGAATGGCTGCACCAGTCTGTGTTTTATTGCTTCCGACGTAATTCATGATGACAGAAGCACCATTTGTTGCACTGTAGACATCAGGCAATAGGACACATCCTGCGTCAACAACTTCATGTGCTACAGATGCGCCATAGGCTATACATTCGCTGTATACAACATCTTCCTTAATAAAATCGGGAGCACTAACTTTTTGAATGGTATCAATGAATGTTGGGTAGGCACTATCGGCAACATATTTTGCCCCGAAAGTATTTGCCAACCAATCAATATCTTTATAATCATTTTCCTCAGTAAATGTATATCCGATTTCACTCCCCGAAATGAGTAGTGGAATTCCTTTATCACGAAGCATTTTAATGGTTTTCTTCTGTTCTAAAGTCAGCACTTCTGGGCCTGTATTGGTTTGTCCCGTACTCCAAACGACAAGATCATATGAATGATCGGCGAGCAGCGCCGGAGCAGCTTCGTCATCGACGGAATCAATGCCGTATCCAGCGTGATTGAACAGAATAGCTGGAGCATATATTCTCGTGTAACTGCGATCATTTTCGGGATCATAAGCGGTTTTAAGTTCACGATCGACCCCATCGACATAAAGCACTTTTTTCTGCTCAATATTCGGCAGTCGTCCCACGCCAACCCTGCTGTCCAGACTCTCGCCGCCTGCATTTGCGGCCGTTACCCTGACATAAAGCGATTGACCATGGCGAATCGGTAGAGAAGCTTTTGTATCTTTAACGACTTTAATAGGCGTAACATCGAAAAGCAAACCATCATCAGAAGTATAAATCCGATATTCGGTGGGAACTGAATTTGTCGTAACGACATCTTGAACTGCTTCCCAGCTCAAATTCAGGTGATCGGCATCAGTCGTGGCGACCAAATTAATTGGCGGCATAGGTGGGATTACTGCATTATTGCCATTAAAAAACTTAATCAAGGCAGCCATAATGGCTCTTGCCCCAATAAATCGATATCCCTGCTCTCGGATTTGTCTGATATCTCCATCATTATCAGCAAAAGCTGTTTCAACCAAAGCCGTTGGAATGTTAATGGGATTATCATTTTTGTGATAATACCATGCATTTCGAGTACCTTCTATCTCACCAATGCAACTTCCCCAAAGTTTGTCACAATGCCAATCATTGCGAACAAACTCTTTCATATAATCACAATAGTTATCATTGATAATATTGGCATATTCATAAGTCCTGGGGGGTAGGTTGTTTTCGACAAAATTACTTTCCCAAAAATCTTCATGTGTTGGATATGGGCTATATCTTCCATCAACTTTTTTGGGATGATACCAAACATAAGTCTGTGTTCCACTGACTGTACCATTATTGGTATTGGTATGCAGTGAAATCTGAGCATCTGCATCTTCAAAAATGGAATAGAGCGTGCGGGAATGGTTATCCCCCATACCATCTAAGGCCCACGCAGGAAGTCCAAGAAATTCCAGCCAACTCCTGGCCCCTTCCTGCCACCAGTAAAGGCCTGTTTCTTTGCCAGAATGAGCAGCATGTCCCGGCCCATCGCCAATTTTAATGGAATCTGCAATGACGACATTCTCTGCGCCGCCACTGCTACTTGCATTTGAAAGAACGACCTCGTATTTTTCATGAGCTTTAAACGGGTACATGCCAAGAAAATGCCATGTATTTGTTGAAGCGCGCCCAGTATCCTTGTTAAGTTTTCCACCCACCTGCGAATATCCGAGACTTGGCTCAGGCTGCCAGCAGTCATCGGTCATCATTCTTTTAACGCTCATATCCTGAGTTTTTATTGATTTTCCTCGGGCATGAACGATTGTAAACTGCGCATCTTTAACACGGTTATCGCTTGTGAAGTAGCGAACGTAAACCGGGTAATAGCCATCTTTTGGGACTTGAAAATACCAGATAGCTGTCGCAGTTTCATTTGGGGTGACATAAGCATAGCGATAATTTCCCGAGTCGCCATTATGCCAAGTACCGGTTTCTTCATAATTTGGGTCAGTATTACTGACAGTCACGGTTGACGTTGTGTAACTGTAAGCGCGCATCATAAGGGCTTCTGCGCCTGCACGTTCGAGCATTGGGCGCAGAAAATCTGTTACCCACTCATAATTATGCTTATCTTCGCATAATTTCAAAGTATCATTAGCCATCACCGCCGGATCTTTAATTTCATAATCAATTTTTCGCTGCCATTCCCAAGATGTCCCACTGCTATTGACTTCATTTCCATGTCCAGGGCTGATGGTGATTCGTTTTCCGGACAATGCGCCTTCGTGGTCCTGTGCAAATGCCTGATTTGCCAGCATCATTGAAGCGATGAGAATTCCTAAACTGAGTTTTTTGTTCATGCCTTTCTCCTTTTAACAAAATATGCATGGCGAGGGGGTAATAACAAATTCAGTGAATGGGGAAAATGGAGTTGTTACAAAGAGTCTGAAACTACCAGAGATTCATGATAATGCGGTGTATTTATGAACCCATAAAAATAGAGCGCAGGTCGTATCGGCGTTCAGTCGATAGAGCTGCGCCAAAGGGCGTATGGCGAAGCCATAGCCCGCTCAATCAGAATAAAGAAATGCACAAAGCTCTGCCTGAAACAGACGTGCGAAGCGAAGGCTGTAAATGAGAAAAATAGCGTTGTTGTGCGCTGTAAAAACAACCCAAAAGCCTTGACGATAAGCGTGATTTTTCCGTATGATAGACAGTCATTTTTTGTCCTCGAAAAAGGGGACTTGTTTTAGGAATACTTCAACCAGGAAGGCCGATATTTATGTTTGAAACAATATCCAAGGGATTCCGCGATATTTCCCAGCGCATGCGCGGTGTTCGTGAACTCAATGAATCCAATATCGATGAAGCGCTTCGCTCCATTCGTGCAAGTCTTCTCGAAGCCGACGTCAACTATCACGTCGTCAAACGTTTTCTGAATAGTGTCAAGGAACGAGCAATCGGCGAAGAAGTCCGCGTTTCAATTAAAGATTCAGAAGGCAAAGTTCACAAGGTCACACCAGGACAGCATTTCATTAAAATTTGCCAGGAAGAGCTTGAATCCCTTATGGGGCCTGTGGATGAAGAACCTATTAAAATGGGTGATACTCCCACAAAAATCATGCTCGTCGGACTTCAGGGTTCCGGTAAAACGACAACAGCCGCAAAGCTCGCCTACTGGCTGAAAGAACAATACAAAGCCAAACCCGTCATGGTTGCCGGCGACGTCTATCGACCTGCAGCTGCCAAACAGCTCCAGGTTCTGGGCGAATCCATGGGCGTCGACGTCTATACGCGTCCCGATGCCGATCCCGTTGATATCTGCAAGGAAGGTATCGATTATGCTCGAAAAAATGGCTGTGATTTTGTCATTTTCGATACGGCAGGACGACTTGCAGTTGATGACGTGCTGATGAGCGAACTTTCTGAAATAGCAGAAGAAACAAAGCCGGAAAACATCCTCCTCGTCTGTGACGCCATGATCGGACGCGATGCTGTTAACACAGCTGTTCAGTTCAATGAAAAGCTCGCACTTGGCGGCTTTATCATGACAAAACTCGACGGCGATGCGCGAGGTGGTGCTGCACTTTCCATCAAAGAAGTGACGGGCAAACCCATTCGATTTATCGGCGAAGGCGAACAGGTCGAAAAGCTGAAGATTTTCCGCCCGGAAGGTCTTGCAAGCCGTATTCTCGGTTTCGGTGATATTGTCGACATCATGGTCGATTTCGAACGCGTCGTCGATGAAGAACGCGCTCAGAAAGACGCCCTTGAAATGCTTTCAGGCAAATTTGATTTCCATCACTTCCTCGAACAGCTCAACATGATTCAGCGCATGGGATCCTTGCGCGACATCATGGAACGCATGCCATTTTTCTCGGGAATGAGCGACAAAATCAATGTCGATGATGGCGAAATCACAAAAATTAAGGCTATGATTCAGTCCATGACCGAAAAAGAACG
>JAZRWV010000166.1:0-3342 GCA_045599925.1 Myxococcota bacterium | reverse complement strand
CATTTGAACTTCTTAAACCGGAGATTGCAATGGATACGCTACGGATTAATGCATTAGAAATACCTGTCATCAACATCCTGAATGTTCGCGTTCCTGATATCCAGCACAATGAAAAGCCTTTGCACCTCGGCCTTTATTCGGTCGATGCTCGCGTAAAAGGGCTGTTTGCTCGCGTCATCACTGAATTTACAATTCACAATGACAATCGTCGAGTATTTGAAGGCGAATTGGAATTTCCATTGCCCGACGGCGGCGTCGTTTGCGGATACGCCATCGATATCAATGGCATCATGACCGATGCCAGCGTCGTCGAAAAAGAAAAGGCTCGCATTGCTTTTGAAAATGAAGTCAAAAAAGGCGTCGATCCTGGCCTTGTCGAGCAAGTGCGCGGAAATGCTTACAGAACGCGCATTTATCCCATTCCGGCCAATGGTTCGCGCCGCATTCGCATCGAATATATGACGCCTCTTGTCATCGGAACTAATGGTGATGCGGCATTGAGTCTTCCAATGCCTTCCGAAAAACTCGAACATCGGGATGTCGTCATTTCGGTCGATTTACCCGAAGCTTCAGCACCTGTCATTGGCGGACTCGGCGATCGGCGCTTTACACAGGCTGAAGCCGTATGGCGTGTCGAATCTCACGAAGACGATATCAAGCCGGATGACAATCTGCTCATCGGAATTCCTGCATTGCCCGATATTCTCACATCTGTCGAGTCTTTCCGGGGGGATACGTTTTTTGCTGTTTGTGTCCGAAATCGTCAGATGGATAAATCGGAATCCATCGAAATGCCTTCCAAATGGCGTATCATTTGGGATGCTTCTGGCAGTCGCACTGAATTCGACAAAAAACAAGCATTTTCTCTGATCGAAAAGCTTCCGGATTCGGCAGAATACGAACTTCATGTGTTCAGAAATGCGCTTGAACCGGTTCGAAAATTCAGCTTGCGCAGTGAACTGCTCAAGGTTTTGGAAAGCATCAGCCATGATGGCGGTACTGATTTCTCGCCATTAAAGGAACTCGCTCAGGAAAAGTTTGATGGTATGACCCTGATGTTTTCTGATGGGCTCGATACATTTGAACGAGCATTGCCGGAATTTGGAGTTCATTCAGCCGCCATTGTGTCGGGGAAAAACCGCGATATTGCTTCACTTCGCCGCATTTGTGGCGGAAATGTTGTCGACCTTAATATCATTTCAATAGATGATGCATTTGCTCAGATTCTTCACCCATCACCTGTCATCGCTTCTGTGGAAGGCGAAGGCATTTCCAACATTCAGGGTATCGGATTTCAAGCATTGGGGCGAGTTTCCGTTATCGGACGGTTGAACGCTGAAACGGCTGATGTGAAGATAGCGCTTTCTGACGGACAGATATTCTCCATGAAGCTGGCGAAAAATATGGCCAAAGAAGGCAATACGCTTGCGGCCGCATGGGCCGCAAGACGTATCGATGAACTTTCTCCGGTTGCTGACGATTATCGCGAGGAATTACTTGCTGTGGGACGCAGATTCTCCATCGTTAGCCCGGTTTCAAGCATGATTGTCTTTGAGCGGTTGGAACAGTGGCTCGAATATGACATTGAGCCGCCGGAATCGCTTAAAGAGATTCATGAACAATGGGTGAAACGGCGTAAGCAAAAGGCGTATTCACTCGAAAAAGAAACGAGCATCTGGAAAAATAGGCTGAGCGATGAATGGGATAAACGAGTGAGTTGGTGGAATTCACCCATGCCGATTGTTCAGAAACCCAAAAGTGGCCTGTTTGATGGGGCAGAAGGTGCTGCTGTTGGAGCTCCAAATCCAATGGCAATGGCTGGAGCCCCCGGTGGACCGGTTCAAAGAGCAATGCAGGCGGTTTCCAATGGGTTTGGTGCGGTTTCGCAGGCCGTATCGAATGTTATGGGCCTTGGGGCTGCTCGTTTTTCTGGGGGCAATCCGGCAGGAACTGGCGCAAGTTCACCCATGGGTGCTCCGGCGATGTCTGCGCCAAGAAGTGCAATGATGATGCATAGAGAACCGGAATGCTGTGTTGAAGAATGTGTTGAATCCTGTTCTGAACCCGCAGATAATGCAAACGGAACGGATGAAACAGCCCCCAATGCAAATGCTTCGGTGTCGATTCAGGCATGGGATCCCAAAATGCCTTATCTCGATGCGATTAAAGATGCAGAAAAAGTGTTCGGTTCAAAGGATGAATGTTATCCGGAATATCTGCGACAGCGCCAAAAATATGCGTCAAGTCCTGCATTTTACCTCGATTGCGCCGGTCTGTTCTTCAAGCTCGACATGCAGGAATTGGGCATTCGCATTCTGTCAAATCTGGTAGAGCTAAAAATCGATGATCCGGCGCTTTTGCGCGTCTTCGCATGGCGTCTTCGCGAAGCAGGTGAACTCGATGTATCGATCGATGTTTTGAGAAAAGTCCTCAAAATGCGCGAGGATGAAGTCGTTTCCTGGCGCGACCTCGCTCTGACTCTTGCGATGCGGGCTAAGAAAAATCACTGCGCAGATGATGCCCAGGAAGCCCTGGAACTCTTTAAAAAAGCCGCATTTTCCAGCTGGAAAAGAGGGGATGCTATCTGGACTTCACTCGTTGCTGTCGAAGAATTCAATGCGTTAGCGTCGTGGTGTGAAGCTCAGAAATGGGCGGACAAAGTTCCTGAAATCCCAGAAATAGACAGCAAATACAGAAAGTTGCTCGATCTTGATTTGCGCATTGTTTTGATGTGGGATTCCGATAATACAGATATCGATCTTCACGTGCTCGAACCGAGCGGTGAAGAGGTTTTCTATCGCAACCAGCGTTCGAAGACTGGTGCATTGCTCAGTCATGACGTCACAACGGGATATGGCCCTGAGGAATACATGCATAAAAATGCACCTGCCGGTACCTATCAAATTATGTCGAATTATTTTGCATCACATCAGCAAAAGTTGACGGGCAATGTGACCGTGACGGCGACTATATTCACGAACTGGGGGCGTAGCAATGAGGCGAGACAGATGATGAGCCTGCGCCTGGAAAATGCCAAGGATCACTGTAAGATTGGTTCCATCGATGTGACGTAAGTGCTGCAATATTCAACCGATAAACACTTTAATATATATAACTGTCATAACTTCAATATCTATAGGATAAAAACATGAATTCGAATACATCATCCTCTGAGACGAACTCTGAAAATAATAACAATCGTGCATACGTTGAGCTATCTACGACGCAACAGGTTATCGGAATATTACTGACGTTGTTCTTTTGTCAATGGGGTTTACAGCGTGTGTATATTCCTGATTTAGGGCCGAAGAAAATTATTTTTATTACGGATATTTTTATTAT
>JAZRWV010000165.1:0-2584 GCA_045599925.1 Myxococcota bacterium | reverse complement strand
CGACTTGTTCCCCGAGCCTGTCGGCTCCCCAACTCATTCCGGCACATTTGCTCACTGGGCTTTGCAAGGGCAACCGTCCACAGAACGGTTGCCTTCTCGGCCCCCCACCAAAGGCCTAAGGCCTATGGAATCCGCAATTTTTAAGGTGCAGTATGCATTTGGCCGTACCTGACTGTTAGCCTCGCCAGGGCCCCTTTCCTCAGTTCGCAATATGAAATGAATTTCGTTTCCCGAGCCTATCGGCTCTCCAACTCATTCATTTCATTTGCTCACTGGGCTCTGCGAGGCTAACCGTCCACCGGACGGTAAGCTTCTCGGCCCCCCATTCCGGTAAAACCTAGGTTATGCCTGCATTTATGCTGAGTATAGATTTACCCCAGCTAAGTAGTAACATAAACTATGATAATAATAAGAAGTTGCTTGACGCATGCAAACCACTCCATGAATATGCAGGGTTCATCGACACAGTCAGACAAAAACAGAATCAGGGAATGTCTTTGCTCGAAGCATTCAACCAGGCTATCGCAGCAATGCCCACGGATTTTATATTATATCGTTTTTTCAAAACTCATAGAGCCGAGGTATACGGCATGATGCCGTTGTAGAGACGTGCCATCGGCACGTCTCTAAACGGCAACGCGGGCGTATGAAATAGCCCGCGAGGCGGCGCCGTATTTCGCGTTCCGCGAAACAGGCGCGTCCAACACCAAAATCACAAGCCGTTTCAAAAACGGCCTATGTGATAATATTAAAGCTTTCTAACGTCGCAGAACACGTCAAACAAGGACTGAACGCTTGCAAGAAGGGCAAGACGATTGTTGCGAACGGCCAAATCCTCACAATTGACGAGAACCGCATCAAAGAAAGCGTCCGCAGGTGCACGAAGTGATTCGAGCATCGAAAGGGCTTCTTCGAAACGATTTTCGGACATGGCCTTTCTATAACCATCGGTCGCATTGGCAATGGCTTTGGCAAAATCGCGTTCTGCATCGCATTCAAACTTCGTTTCATCGAGTTTTGCAGTCACATCGCCAGCCTGGCGCACGATATTGGCAACGCGTTTAAACGTCTGAACAAGACTTGCAAACATATCGGAACTGCGGTGTTTCGTAATGGCTTCGACACGACCAATAATCGCGGGAACATCGGCAAGCGCGGATACAGCGAGGACGGAGTCAATGACTTCGACTGCGTGATTTTCGCTCAGCATAAAGCGAAGGCGCGTCTGCATAAATTCGATAATCTGTTTGCAAAGGGCATTATCGTCGGTCGTTGCAGGCTTTGTTCCGAGACGTTTTTCGGTATCGCGAACGCATTTAATGGCAGCTCGGACAACGGATTCGAGGTCCATCGTCTGTTTGTGCTCATAAAGCGTGCGCATAATGCCGTTTGCACAACGGCGAAGTGCAAACGGATCGGCAGCGCCTGTTGGAATGCGACCAAGTGCAAAGAGTGCCGTAATCGTATCGACTTTGTCTGCAATACCAGCAATCGCGCCAGTCAGCGTTGTGGCAACCGGAGCACCAGCCTGACGCGGGCTGTATGTTTCGCGGATACCCGTGCAGATATCAGCACTCAGGCCTTCTTCACGGCCATAATAATCGCCCATCATGCCTTCAACTTCCGGAAATTCATAGACGACATTCGTCGCGAGGTCGGCTTTGCAGAAATGAGCTGTTTTGCGGACGTGGTCTTTATCGACATTGCCATTCCAGTTATCGGCAACGGTCATCGAGAGCTCTTCATCGCGAAGAACCTTGTCATACGTCGAGCCCATACCTTCGATATAGCGCATGTGCGACAATTTTTCGTTGTAATATTCGAGATCATGCTTGCGGTCTTCGGCATAGAAGAATTCAGCATCCTTGAGACGCGCAACGAGAACGCGTTCATTGCCGCGAGCAACGACAGCGCGATCGTAAACTTCCGTATTTGAAAGTGTAACAAAATTCGGCATCAGATTGCCCTTGTCATCGACGACACTGAAATAGCGCTGATTCGTAACCATGCTCGTGATGATGACTTCGTGCGGAATCTTGAGAAATGCCGGATCAAAGGATCCAACAATGCCGATCGGCCATTCGAGAATCTGAACAACTTCTTCGAGGAGTTCGTCATTCGGAACGAGGTGACCGCCAATGGAAGCCGCAACTTTATTGGCTTCTTCGAGCACTTTGGCGCGGCGTTCGTCGGTATCGACGAGAACTTTGGCATCGCGAAGCTTGTCAACATATTCAGCAGTCGTATTGACTTCGATGGCAGCCGGAGCCATAAAACGATGACCATAAGTCAAAGAACCGGATTCAACGCCTGCGAATTTCATCGGAAGGACTTCATCGCCAAGTCGGCACAAAATCCAGTGAACCGGGCGAGCAAAGAGAGTGGGTTCATCAGACCAGCGCATGGGCTTACCCCAGTGAATTGCGGCCAGATCATCTTCGAGTATTTTGCCCAGAAGCTTACGGCTGTCGTCGCCTTTTTCGCAGACTTTGACAGCAATATAAGCCATCGGTTTGCCTTTTTTGCGTTCCTGAATGACTTCTTCAATCTGGTCTTCAGTCGCATTGAGACCTTTGAGGAAACC
>JAZRWV010000164.1:0-6780 GCA_045599925.1 Myxococcota bacterium | reverse complement strand
GTTGTGCATCGTCTCTAGCCTGTTGTGCATCGTCTCTAGCCTGTTGTGCATCGTCTCTAGCCTGTTGAATTTCTTTGTTGGCTTTTTCAAATCCATCCTTTTGTGCTTTTTCAATGATTTCCTGCATAGCTTTACACATATTTACGCTCTCCTTTTGTGATTCGATATCGTTATCTATATTGAGTTGTAATCTGTAATTGAGCAATTTTGCAGCAGTTTTGCTGATCGCGCTAAAGCGCGAATCTGAGTTTATCAGCTTTTCAAGCTGCTCGCCATTGTTGTGAACTCGCAGGCATTCGAAAACGCAGCCCAATTCTCCACGAAATGCACTGATTTCATCGTCTGACATGCTATATGGATCGAGCAGATTCAATGGATAATCGGGAACATATTTAAAAATTTCCTCCGGATACTCTCCCATCATTTCGCGCAGTGTTTTAGGGCCAACCCAGGGGCTAAATCCAAAATAACAGACCAGCGTAATCACAGGAATGAGTCGTCGTTTTGGGGGATGAGCTGTCTTGACTCTTTTACTTTTCAGCTGCTGATCATAGGCCAGGGCATCGTAAATCATGACACGAGCCGGCATGTCGTAATCCGTACCTGCCTGATTCTCAATGCCAAGAAAAAGATAAATCTTATGCTCATTTGTATAGGCTATTTTTATAACATCTCTATCCTTCAGAACGACATCACCAGATGTTTTGACCTTTTCAGACGAATGAAGCAACGTCGTGTCATATTCTTTTAATTGCGATGGCTTGAGAACCTCGTTGCCGCCATAAAAAACGCCATTAAATGCCTCCGCAAAAACAGTGGGAGCTCGCACGAATTCACGGGTTAAGACATCAAATTCTGCCATAAACACCTCTTGTTCATCTGCTGCCTCCATTGACAGCCCCCATTCTATCGCTCGCTTAAAAAAGCGAGTCAATTAAATTGTAAACAAAAATAATGTAAACATATGTTTTATTACTCACTTTAAGCTCGCTTTGAGCCGTTTCATAAAACGCCTCTACAGCTCGCCGGGCTGGCTATCGGCATAGCCGATACGCCAGCCCGCTTGCGCTATCTGCGATACGCGCAGGCTGCCATTTTCCTTATATCTTTTTCTCCTCGCCATAAATCCTCTACACTTGCCTTTGCACCTCATTTCCTTGTGTGATAGTTTAAGAGCGGTGTGCTTTTGTCACCAAAGGTTTCACTTTGTTCAGACAGAATAACTCAATGGCATGCCAATGCATCGTGTACAAAGACAAGGTGTCGGGGAATAATCCTCTCAATGCTCATAAGGAATACTGATGAAAACCTGTACAAATCATCTTCTTGCGCCCTATACAACAATGGGCATTGGCGGTCCGGCTCGAAAATTCGTCGAAGCCGAATCTGTTCAGGATTTATGCGATGCATTGCAAATGGCTAAAGACGAATCCATGCCGGTTTTCATTCTCGGCGCCGGCAGCAACACGCTCATCGCAGATGCCGGTTTTGATGGATGTGTGATTCATCCGACATTTCACGCGGTCGAATGGGTGAATCAGGACAACGGTTCTGTGCGTGTCAAAATCGAAGCCGGTGCAAACTTCGACGATGTCGTCGCGGAATCATGCCGAAAAAACCTCGGCGGAATCGAGGCTTTAAGCGGTATTCCGGGGTCTGCCGGCGGAAGCCTCGTTCAGAATATCGGCGCTTATGGTCAGGAAATTTCGGAATCCTTTGTTTCTGCCGAAGCCATCGATAAAAACACCGGTGAAAAACTTGAACTTCGCCGTGAACACCTCGCTTTTGCCTATCGACAGACGGCTCTCAAAACCCCTGACAATCCGTTTATTATCACATCTGTCACGCTTGAACTCGAACCTTATGATATGGAAAAAGCAAGTGCACGATGTGCTGAACATGGCTTTAAACGCATTGCGATGAACAAGCCAAAAAACGCAGACGACCTCCGGAATCTCGTCATGGAAACGCGAAAATCCAAAGCCATGTGCTATGACAAAAATGATTATAATACACACGGCGTCGGTAGCTTTTTCGTCAATCCCGTGGTTTCATGCGAAGATGCTCAGCGCCTGAATGCCGCATGCATTATCAAGAATCATAAACCCATGCCGAGTTATCCCGCCGAAGGCGGCACAAAGCTTTCTGCCGCATGGCTCATCGAAAATGCCGGCTTTAACAAAGGTTACGGTAGCAAAGGCGCGGCTTTAAGCGAGCTGCATTGTTTGGCCATCGTCAACCGCCAAAATGCCACATGCGCAGATGTCGTTGAATTTGCTCAGGACATTACAAAACGCGTTTATCTGATGTTCAGAGTTGAACTCAAACCCGAAGTCATCTATCTCACCCGGAACGGCATCGCAGAATTAAACTGCGCCACAAAAGAAGCCGAACTCACTGGCGTCGCCTTCAGACCCAATCCGCTGTTTCTGTAAATTCTCATAAAAAGATCGACGAATGCATTTTAAAATTTCAATCATCTTCAGCACTTTAGCCATCGTTTTGATGTTTACCGGTTGTGCGACGACAAAAACGGATACTGGCAGTCCGGCAATTTCTGTCCCCCAGATTCAGTCAGAATCACAGGAACAGGATGTTTCTGAGCCTCCAAAAGGCATTCAAATGTCTTCAACACAACCCTTTGCCAATCGCGTTGAATGGCCTCAAGTGCCCGAAAATGTTGACAAGTCTGCCGCTTTTAACATCACCAGCGGCACTGGCGATGACGTCTGGGTCGAAGGAAAAGGCTATTTCTACGGTTCGCTCGAAGATGTCTATCTGGATTTGACAAACGAGCAAATCATCGGCCCCACACACATGACTCGTGATATCGAACGCGCTGAATTTACTCAAACTGAGCTCAAAACATCGTATGTCATGCACATCAAGATGAAATATGTCCTGCCGATCAAATTCGATTTGACCGCAACTCTTGAGCCTGTTTTCGAAAATGGTGAACTGGCGGGCTATCTTTATCACAGCGAAAAAACAGCCGGAACGACGTTTATCAAGGTGATTTCAGACACGCTTCTGGTGAAAAAACTCGACAACAACATGTTCAGTGCTGAATTCCTGAGCGTCAATAAAGCAACTCAGGATCGCGAGGAAGAAGCTCGAGGACATGCAGAAACGCTTTTCTCGTATTGGGATGAGGCCGGCAAAAAACGCAATTCTCAGTCCGATGCCGTTCAATGCGAACCCCAAACCGTCGAGCTGCCTGCAGAACCCCAGCCTGCTCAAGCCGAATCAGCCGCTGAAACAACCGAATCTCACCCCGTTCAGACCAATGAATCTGAAGCCAATTGAGATTTGAATGAAACAAGTGACTGTATTGGAATAAATTTTTAAAGAGCGCGCCTAGTTGCCTTCAGGCAAATACGGCTGCGCATGTAAAAGCCTATGCCTGGCGGCATACGGCTTTTTTTGTTTTTATTTTAACTCGCGCCCTGACGAAACCCCACAGCTTCATAAAACTCGAGCAGGGGCGCATCACACAAGGACTTTTTCATGGCTGAAGAAACAGAAGTCATGTCCGCCAGGGAGACAGTCAAGTCCCTGCCCCAATCCTTCTGGGTCGCAAACATCATGGAAATCGTTGAACGCATGGCGTGGTACGGTTTCTATGCTCTTTCCTCGGTTTATATCTGTGGTGCCGTCGCCGAAGGCGGCCTCGGACTTACAAACGAAGACCGCGGTATCATTCAGGGAACAGTTACTTTTCTCCTCTATTTGTTCCCTTTTGTTACCGGCGCATTGGGCGATCGATACGGCTACAAAAAGATGTTGCTCATCGCTTATGCCGTTCTTTGCCCTTCGTATTTCTTGCTCGGACAAATGCACACCATGCCGACATTTTTTGCGGCTTTTTTGTGTGTCGGCATTGGTGCATCCATTTTTAAGCCCCTTGTCGTCGGAACCATTGGCCGTGTTTCCAATGCCCGAAACGGAACACTCGCCTTTGGCATCTTTTACATGATGGTCAATATCGGCGGTTTCGTCGGCCCTTTGCTCGCCACTATGCTTCGAAGTCAGGGGTGGCAATATGTCTTTTATGCCTCGAGCGCATGGATTCTGCTCAATATCCCCATTTTGCTGCTCTTTTATAAAGAGCCCAAATCCCCGGATGACGAAAAAAACAAAACCAAACCCTTTAAACAAGTCATGAATGAAATGTTTGAAGTCATTGGAAATGTCCGGTTTTTCACGACATTTTTCGTGACACTCGTCATTTTCGTCATGGGAGCAAAATGGTTTCCAATTCAGCAGGTCGCCCTGATTGCCCTTGGCTGGATTGCGCTCAATGTCATCGTTGATCTCGTTTTGCGCGCAGTAAAACACACCAAATACTGCATGAGAATTGGTCACAAACGTTTCCTGCTGTTTCTTCTTTTATTGTCGAGTTTCTGGATTGCCTATAACCAGTTATTCATCACACTGCCGCTATATCTGCAGGATTATGTGAATTCCAAACCGGTTATGGACGGCATTTATTCGATTGGAAATGCACTGGGAATGGATACATCTGCAGAATCCATGCTCTCGATCACGTTTCTCGATAAAAATGGCAGCCTGAAACCTGAACATTTTGTGAATATCAATGCCTTCTGCATCATATTTTTCCAGGTACTGGTTTCGATATTAAACGGCCGAATGAAGCCACTCATTGCGATTATGATCGGCATCGGCCTGACGGGTGTTAGCTTTATTCTGATTGGGCTGACACAGTCACCGTGGCTCATCATACTAGCCGTTGCGGTATTCAGTTTTGGCGAGATGATGGCATCTCCAAGAGCCAAAGAGTACACAAGCCATTCGGTTGCCCCCAAAGACAAGATTGGGCTTTATATGGGCTATTACATGTGGAGCAATGCACTGGGTTCGCTGTTTGGCGGCATTTTGTCGGGAACATTGTACAAACAAATCGCCGTTGAAGGACATAACCCGACCCTGATGTGGATGATTTTTGCAGGGCTTTCATTCTTCTGTTGCGTGTTGATTTATATTTATCATATTAAAGTTGGGCGCAAGGTTGCTGCCGAGGAATAAAAATCAAAGCGTGGCCGTATGCAATAGGCCGCGCCGCATGGCGTATTGGCTTGTAGAGACGCTCGCACGTCTCTACAAGCCAATAGCCATGTCCCCATAAAAAATGAGATAAACTTATGCTGCCATTTATTCCACTCGCTATTTCAATCGGTTCAACGGGGTTGCTGGCTTATCGCCATTACAAAAAGCATCACGCCGAATATGCAAAAAACTCTCTTCGCTCCTATCTGGTTTCCTATTTCTGGAATAACAAAAATCAAACACTTAAAATCCCGGAAAACTACGATCCCAACACGTTCAGGATTAATGGCGAGCCTCTGTTTATTTTTGGCATTAAACAGAACCTGAGTCCTGTTTATTCGATGCTTTTGAGCATGCATGCCGACACCACCGTTCGTGACAAAGACGGAAATTCGCCGCTGCATCTTGCTGTCAAAGATAATAACATACAGTTGATCAAGAATCTGATTTCGGCAAAAGCCAACGTGAATGCGATGAACAATGATTGCAAGACACCATTATTTTTTGCACACACGAAAACCACACTCTATCTTTTACTCAATGCAGGTGCTTACGCCGATGCACAGGATTCTGAAGGGAAAACAGCTCTTTTTTATATCACAAACAGAGAACTCGCCTTACTTCTCATCAATCGCGGCGCATCCTCGACGATATGCGATGAAAATGGCAAGCTGGCCCCCATTCTTGAAATGCTTCCCAAACAGGCAAAGACCAGGAACGGATTTGAACAGCTTTTAAAAGAGAATCAAATTAAACTGTCCAATGCCATGCTCAACCATGACAGCACGACGGTCGAAAGCATGGTCACGACAATCGTTTCACCCGATTTCAAAATGCCTTACAAAGGCCAAAAACTTAGAGCACTTCGGGTTGCACTTTATGAAAAAGATATCCAAACAGCCATCATACTGCTCAGAGCCGGTGCACAGACTGAAGATGAAGAAATCAGATCGCTCCTTTATTATGCAATTGAACTCAACGATCAGACACTCATCAAACTGTTTTCTTATTCAGGCTGTCATATTGATGGCGTATGTTTAGCCTATGCCATTGAGCATAACTATGATGAAGCTGCTATCGCACTGGTCGCATTGTGCAAAAAAGACTTTACCTTTTATGACCCAAGAGTTCCAGGGCTTCGCAATGTGCTCGATATAGCCATCACGAAGAACAAACCCAAAATTGTCGAAGACATCCTGAAAAATGGAGGATCATCTGACAAATATTACCAGGATTTGCTTGAATATACATACCTGCACAAATTCGATGGAGTTTATAAAGTTCTTTGCGATTATTATGGACATAAGCTTTCTGACGTGCACATTCGTGAACTTCTCCTCAAAGAATCTTCGAGATTAAAAAACAGCGACAGACAGCACCGCTTTGATGATTAAATCCAACAGTCAGCTGAAAACAAAACGGGTTTTCAGCTGACATGATGTTGATTAAACCTCTGCAACGACCAAAGCTTTTGCCATATTATAAATACTCATTGCCGATTCATGTTGCAAACAACATCCTGACCGCAGTCATTTGCTGGATTCCCATTGCTATACAATATGATCAAATCTGCAGGACTTGTTCTTTTATTGTTATGGATATAGTAAAGGAAAGTACATAGCAGCGGCCTCCAGCCGCTCAATTTGAGATTGCTTTACCCTCGAAGCTATGCGCTTTCGCGCAAGGCCTCGGTTATGCAAAACATCGGCTTCC
>JAZRWV010000163.1:0-9707 GCA_045599925.1 Myxococcota bacterium | reverse complement strand
GGCGCTACACCGTGTAGCATCTAGTATTTGCCTCAAATTCGAAAAAAAGAACAGCATTTTTTGAATTCCCCTGTTTTTTTCCTCCCCCCGGCTGAATAGTAACCGATTGGCTGGGTGTGATGCGTTTAATTATTGACATTCTCTGAATATCGCATGTAGATTGCACCGCTTTTTTGTTGCTCTTTATTTGGGCAGCGATCGATTTTCTCAATATTACAAGGCTTCTGATATGGCGAAGACGAAGAAAAAACGTCAGGATAATGATATTTACTCAGATATTCAGCAGGATATGGATGCACCGGCTCCTGAAGAAGAACCTCTGGATGAGGATGAGGAAAACGAGGAAAGTGAGTCTGAGGACGTATTCGCTGAGGACGAAAGCGATATAGCGATGATTCACAAGCTCGAGGAAGAGGATACTCAAAAAGCCCTTTCCACGATCTCCTTCGATGAAGAAGTTGGTTTTAACCCAATGTTTGATTGGGATTCTGTGCCTGAATCTGAAAAAACAAGATTCTCTACTCTTAAAAGTATGAGCAGAGAGGAGCTCGAGACTTATTCCTGGAAACGGCTTAACGCTTATCAAAAATGGATGGTCGCTCTGGCTTGCAGTGATAATGGACTGCACGACATGTTTAGAGAAATCGTTTCCACTCTGATTAATGTGAAGAAAAAATCTCCCGAGCTTTGCATCGAGGATATCTATCTTGAGCTCGTTTGGGATTATTTGGAAACTAAAGAGTTTGATAAAGCTCTTGAAACTGTCGACAAATTTGAGGAAAAATTCCCTTCAGAAAAACGTGTTTCCCTGCGAGTCCGTGGCTTGGTCTATATGGCTATGGGCGATATGGATAAGGGGAAAGCGCTTATCGATCAAATCAATAATATCGCTTTTAACAACGATATTCCCGGATACGAAAATGACAAATCATTCCGGGATGCCGAACGTCTCAGCGGCATGCTTCAGTACGAAGTCGGTTATTCTCTCCTGAATATGCAGCTTTATCCAGCTGCGCTTCAGTTCTTTGAAAAAGCCAAAAATCTCGCTCAACTCAATGACAATTATGAGCTTATCATGGCTATCGATAATGCAAAGGCTCTTGCAACACGAAGAAAAAATGGGGATGATGACGAGTAAGTCATGATGTTTGATTAAAAGCAGGCGAACAACCTGCTTTTTTTTTCTGGATACTTCTGTGAACAATAACTCTGTATCGCTCCAAATTCAGCAGCAAGCACTTGAACAGCCTGCAAAAAGTCAGAAAGAAAACAGCATCTTCATTTCATTGAAGTTTATTACACTCGTGCGTTGTGCTTATGCTGTTCTCGTTCTCGTGTATGGATTCGTTTGGCTTTTTTCCAGCAGATATACCTCTCTGGATATCGATGATCAGCTCTTTCTTGGATGTGTCGTAGAAATCTTCGTGTTCACGGGAATATGCGGAATTGCACTGCTGAAAAATCGATTTATCCGCACTGTAACTTACCTTGGAATGATGCACGATGCTTTGCTGGCTGCTTTTATCGTGTTGATAACGGGCTATTTCTCTAGTCCTTTTTTGTATTTATTTTTAATCATCCCTCTGTATGGCGGGATTACATTACAGCGAAAGGGTGGTCTGATTGGCGCTGGAATGGTTTGTTTTGTCGTCACTCTGCTCGCTATAGTCATCGAAAACGCCTGGAGATATTTTCCTAATATCATCAGCGAGTCGCTGTTTTTGCCATATTTGCATCACCTGGATTTAAGTAAGGCATTTTCTCTTTGTCTCGCCGGGATTGGGGTCGGCTTATTAACTGGACAACTCGCTCATCAGTACGCAAAGGCTCAGCTTAATCTCATTCAAAATAAACGTGAATTCACTCATTTGCGCGGTATTTATGAGCTTTTGCTAAAGGAAATTCCTATCGGCGTTATTATTGGAAATAGAAAGACAAACAAGTTGCTCTATTCCAATCTTGAAGCTCAAAAATTGTTTTCGCTCGATGAAGATAATCTTCCTGACAACCTGAATCCTTCTGAAAATGACGATGTTCTGGAATCTGGGAAGATATGGATTCGACTTTTAGGGGAAAAATATCTTAGAATGGTTCAGTTTGATGTGAATCTGACAGGGATCCCCGATTTGGCTGGATATCATATCAGCGATATTACTGAACTTCATAATGCCCAGTGTGAACTCCTCCGCAGACAACGCCTTGAGGCTCTGGGTGAATTTTCAGCAAAAATTGCACACGAAATACGAAATCCTTTGGCTTGTATCAGCGGATGCAATGAAATGCTTCAAATCGACACACAGGACGAGGAACAGAAACAAATCCTTGAAATGATGGGGCATGAAATTGAACGACTGAATGCATTGATTAATGATATTCTCGTCTTCTCAAGACGTCCTAAGCTGAATCCAAAACCACTTAACATCAGGCAGATCCTTGATGCTCAGAAAGACATTTTCGTTAGTGATGCCGCGAATCGGGAAATTGTCATTCATCTGAATGTTGACAACGATTTCGTGATAACACTGGATGAGAACTCTTTTCGCCAGATTGTTATGACTTTGTGGCGCAATTCAAGTGAGGCAACACAGGGAACTGGTGTGTTGAGTGTTTCTTCGTCTCCAGAATGCACAGAACTCTTATTTCAGGATAACGGCCCGGGGCTTAGTGATGACGCCATTTCTCATCTCTTTGAGCCCTTTTATACGACGAAATCTTCTGGGACTGGGCTTGGACTTTCAACAGCAAGACAATTGGCTCTGGACAATGAATTTGACCTGTGCTGGGATAACGAACGACGGGGTTTCGTTCTTGAGATGAGTAAAAAAAATATTGAGAATTCAAATGAAAACAAAATTTATTTGAATAAACAGGAGTGGTCTGTCGTTTAGCATCCCCGTTTCGTAGCAGATTGTATTCTGTTGCGTATTTATTTGTCTTTGTTTTCGACCTTAGTTGGGTCTTTTCATTACGTACATGGAGTTTTCAATGGCTTTTTCAAAGAAGTTTCTTTCGGTATTTGCGGCTCTTTCACTCGTTTCTTGCGTTGCGTTTGGATGTGACAGCGATGACGATGGTGATGGCGGTACCACGACAAAAAAGAAGAATTGCAATGAAGGTTTGCAGGGATATTCCTCGTCATGTGCTTGCCTGGACACTGAAACGGACTGGAGCAAAACAGGTAAACAATCCATCGTTGATTACCTCGTCAGCATCTGCAAACTGAGCACAAGCTTTCAAGAAAAATCTTTCCAGGAGACTAAGCCGGAGGAACAGAACATTGGTTCTTCATGCTTCTGCTATGGTTCAAAATGTAATTATGCTGGCTATGAAAGACCGGAACTTCAGATGGCCAACAATGATGCGATTATTTATGGTTGTGATGCAGTCGCTGCGGATGATCCGAATCACATGTATAATGGTGCTATCCGCAGCTGTTTCCGTAGCACACACATCGATACAATCAAGCCGGCTATTTACTTCCCCTTTGGGGCTTGTGCTCTCACAATGAGCAAATGCACACCATCTGATGAATGCACGTCCTTCGACAAGGAAGGTTGTACACCTGAATCTGCTAAAGCCAGCAATGAGCAGACTATTTGTGGTTTTGCTAAATTTGGCGATTACGAGCAAAAAGATTCGTTCACTTCATGCCCGAGCGGCGAAGTTCTGATGGACTTCGTCATGAACATTGATCTCATCACCCTTGGGCGTAAGGCTAAACTCGATGTTCGTGGTTGTTTCCAGGGATGTCATGACGATTCAGACTGCCACGGTGTGGGTGTGTTTGATCCAATTACCCAGGAACAGTCTCAGTATAGATGTGTTGAAACCGATCCCGCTGTTGAGGGCGAATTCGTGGGCAAAAAAGCCAAAGTCTGCTTCGATAAACGCACAATTGCCGATGCCGATAGCGGTCTGACGCTCGTCCATCCGGGTAATTTCATGGTCGAATAGTTATTTGCCGTTTGAATTTTAGCCTGTCTAAGCTTTTGGACAGGCTTTTTTTTTGCTGTTTTGTTGAATCCTGTCTTTGGGTTATTCAATTTCAAATATTGGACTGCAGACAAATGACGTGTCATAAATGCATTTTGACTTTTGTTTGATAAAGTCGCTTTTCATACCACTGACTGAACTGCTAAGTGCTGACCCCAATGAGGGATAATGAGCCTGATGCAGAAATGAAATTTGCGGATGATTCTTCTCTGATTTGGAGTTCAAACATGAGAAAACATACTTTTTATCTGAGCCTGATGCTGTGTTTTGTTCCGTCACTGGCCCTGGCTGAATTGCCATGTGCTTCTTTTACTAATTCTGGTTCAATCCTATTGAGCTCGGAACTTAAGGAAATCAGCGGAATGGCTGTGAGCCGGAGTAATGGCAATTATATTTGGTCACATACAGATTCTGGCGGAAAATCAGCACTCTTTGTGCTCGATCATTCCGGTCAGCTTGTCCACATTTTTGATGTGGAAGGCGCGGAAAATACGGACTGGGAAGATATCGCTCTTGGCCCGTGCGCGGCAAATAATGAAAAAATCTGCATTTATATCGGTGACACAGGTGACAATCTCTTTAAACGTAATGATAAGAAAATTCTGGTTATCGAGGAGCCTGTCCTTGCCGATGGTCTGACGCTTTCTGAAACCTCTGAAAAATTAACTGTTTTGGAAACAATTCCAGTCATTTATCCGGAAAGTCTGGAAACTGAAGCAAAATTTATCAATCCTGATTGCGAAAGTCTGATGGTTCACCCCGGAACTGCTGATCTTTACGTCGTTTCCAAACAGTCGAGCGGTGGTGCACAGTCACTGTTTCGTGTGCCGCGTTCCGGCGCAGCTCTTGAACTCATCGCATCGCATGAATTTAAAGATGGACTCGGCCTTTATACCGATTTGTATAATGCCGTGACTGGTGCTGACTTTTCACCCGATGGTAAACGTTTTGCCGTTCGTTCGTATGCTGAAATTTACGAGTTTGATCTCGAAATGTATTCAACAATGGCAGAGGCATTTGCCAATCCGGTTGGACGATTTCCGACCTCCGAACTTCAGGGCGAATCCGTCGCGTATGATGCAGATGGAAAATCGCTGATAACTTCGGGGGAAGGAGTGGCCTCTACGTCTGCATTCATGAATCTTTATGCGTGCGTAATGCAAAATGACAATCCGGATAATCCCGAAAATCCGGATAACCCCGATAACCCCGATAATCCCGAAAATCCCGATAATCCGGATAACCCCGATAATCCCGAAAATCCCGAAAATCCGGATAACCCCGATAATCCCGAAAATCCCGAAAATCCGGATAACCCCGATAACCCTGATAATCCCGACACGCCTGTCAATCCGGATACACCCGACACGCCTGATACGCCTGACGTTCCTGTCGTAACTCCTGAACCAGCCCCTGAACAGCCTGCTGAACCGGCTAAATCGGCTTCCAGTTCTTGTCAGGCCCTGCCGTTGAGCCAGTCTTCAGGATTTTCGATGTATTTTCTTTTAGCCATTTTGGGTGCGTTGACTGTTCGCAAACGCAGATTTCATGTTTAGGGGCGCAGTCTATCGGCTTTGCCGATACGACTTGCGCGGTTCGCCTATGCCGCATTTTCAAAACATTATTCGCTTTTTTTATTGAAAATGCGGCATACGGCGAACCTTCTTTTTTTTTATCAGACAGGCGGAGCGTATGGTTTTGCTTTTGCAAAACCATAGCTCCGCTCGCAGTGCGTATCTGGCGCATGGAATGAAATGCATTACACAAATCCATCGGATTTCATTCTCGTGTTTGATTGAAAATGTGCGTATTTGCGCCAGATAGCACGCGCCCGGATCAATTCAAAGCTGCTTCGTTCGGAATCACAATTTCCGGCTGTGGCAGCGGTTCAACCGAAGGTTTGTTGTGGCCAAAATTTGCAGACACACCGAGCCAGAAATCGATACTGCTCCCAAAATTGCCTTCCAGGGACGCAGACCATGTGTCCGTAAATTTGAAGTTCAGGTCGAGTGAGAAAATGCCGAAACCTGGTACTTGAGTCGTATTATGGAAAATCCGGCTGGGAGCACTGAGCGGTCCTACGACATAATCCGGACGATAACGATAAATCAGTGCCAGATTGAGATCCTTGATGACGTTCAGGCTGAGTTCTGATTCGAGGACGAGGAGCGTGTCGTAATCGGTGAATGGCGCTGACTTTGAAAATTCGAAATCATAGAGCTGAACGCCGATGCCGAGACGGTTGATGAATCGAATATTCTCCAGATGGTCAAACCATGAACCCAAATCGAGTGAAAATTCGATATATGGAATGAATTTGAGATACTGATAATCGTCGTTTAGCTCGTTATCATATTTTCCATCCACGGCTAACGCAACATACGTATAATTTTTCTCGCCATGCCAAAGTGCGACGCCAGTATCAATGCCAAATGAAAAATCGCTGACAGACGTGACATTCATGTAGCCGTAGAGTGAGGCCCAGAGTCGTGGATTTCGATATGTATATGCTGCCATCAGGCCGAGATTGATATCGCTGGACGGGAGCCATCGCAGATTCAAATCGACGGTATGTCCAAACGGATCGAGATGATTTTCGGAAAGGATGAACGAATGGCCTTTAAAAGTGCCGAAAACATCAAAAATATAGCTTGCAATAAAGAGGGTAGTTCCGAACTGAAACAGCGATTTCCAGATTCCTGAAAGGGCTTTGTCATCATTGCTGAGTGATCCCATAATCAGAGAAGTGGCGAACATGGCAAGAGATGCGCCTTCCATGCCGAGAAGTTTGTAATGGCTGGACTGATCATCGATGCAGTAATGGCCATAACCGCGCCAGACCAGAGACACCAGAATTGATGTCAGTCCGCATTTGACGGCCTCCGGATTGGCATGTACTTCGCGCATTTCCCAGCCTTTTTCTCTCAGTTCGTCATCCGACTGATTGTCGACTTCGTCGAGCGAGAAAGCTCTGGCCTGAAAAGGCAAAAGCGCAGTCAAAGCTGCGAGCATGAAACAGCTCGCATATTTGAAGCAATTATTTCGGATCATTGAGCGGTGACAAGCGTGCGTGATGGCGTGACGGTTGAACTGGTTTTGAGAGAATAAGGCTGGCTGGACTGGGCGGTAACCTGTCTGTAACCAGGAAGAATGAGATAATGCTGACTTCGAAACAGATTCTGAATGGCGTCAGTCAGTTCTGTTGTAGATTTCCAGGCGGATTCTGGCAATGTTTTAAGCATGGAAATTGCCATATACGGCAATATTTCCTGGACTGAAGGCTGTCTGTGGTAAAGCATCTCAAACTGCGTTTCAAAATTGGATGAAATCTGAGCCACAGCCTCATTATAGTCGAGATAAATGGCTTCGACGATGGACTTGTAGTTATGTCCGGCGGCAATGGGAGCCCATGAACTGGGCGCAATGCAGGTGACGAATTTTCTCATATCCGCGACGGCTTTTGGAGGAGGGGTTCCCGGCGTTTTGCACCAGATATTTTCCTGGGCCATAAAATTCGCAATGCGTTCAGAAACATCAGCTGTTGTCGGCAAAAATACGGCATCTGGTGAGGATTTCGCAATTTTTTTGGCAATTTCCCTCAAATCGGTCTGTGTCGAAGGAAATGTAATTTGTGACAGAGTTATGTTTGCCGGAATGCTGTTCTGAAGATGCTGGACAGTCGTCGTCGTGTAAGCGTCTTCAGGACCAACGGCAACGATTTGTGTCGCATTGATGGAGACGAGAAGCTGTGCAAGCTGTTGAGCCTCTTCTGTGAGTGCATAGGAGTATTGGAAGATGTTGGGATTTTGGCGGATAAACTCATCATTTGGCGAAAAGCCAATCATGACTGATTGTGCATCAATTTTTTGAGAGGCTGTCATGCATTCGCGAATGTCAATGGGACCGAGAAGGAGTTTTGAACCGAGGGCGTTGGCCTGGGCAATGATGGATTCGATGTTTTGGGGTGAAGTCTGAGTGTCAAAAAAGCGCAGATCGAAGGGAAGTGACTGATGGCTGTAAATGCCGGAAGCCTGCAGAATGGCTCCGAGCATCGCACGTCCGATTTTGCGATCATTGCCGGAAAGAGGAAGGAGAACGGAAACAAGTGGACGCGATGTGGCTCCGGAAGCCTGAAATGAACGAAGTCGGGATGCGGCATCCATATCGCCAAGCATTTCGAGAGATGCAATGGTTCTGGGAAGAACATCGTTCACACAGGCGTTGTCCTGCAGGGCTGCACAGATGTTGAGTCGAAGCTGGCCAATAACAGCCTGCTCGAAATGTGTTGAAGCCTGCTGATCAAGGCGCATCAGTTCAATCGGCGTCAGACGTGAGGCTGCATAAAGTGCAATGGTGCGGGCTTCTTCTGATGGATTGGCTGTATAACTGGAAGTCGCAAGGGTAAATGCTTGAATATAGCTGCTGTTATCAATGGCTCTCTGGGCCATTTCGAGATCTGTTCTTGCTTTTTCTGGTTGTTCCGGCACTGGGGTTGTCATTCCGGATGTCGTCGCACTGGAATTCGTCAGTGTCGTTTGAGATGAAGCTGCAGAAGTCAGAGCGTTCGTTTCTTCCTGAATCGTGCCGGATTGATCTGATGATGTTTGGGGGGCTGAATTGATTGTTTCATCACTGGCGTTTTTTGGAGTGGTGCCTGAATTTGACCACAAGGAACATCCGGAAACTGATGCTATAAACAGAACAGAAAGTACAGCTTGGCAAAAATGATGATGAGTGTTGGAAAGCATGTTTTTATCTAGCAAATCAAAATGTAAGCATGTTTTTTTGCGTTCGGAAAAAACTCTCCGAAACACGTGGTTGATTTTCCTACACCAAACGGCCGCCATGTTATAGAAGAAAAACTTCAGTGCGTGCAAAAAGGATGCACTTGAAAATGGTATTTAATCAAAATCCACAGTTTTTATGCGGATTTTAGCAGTTTTAGTTACAAAACGGACCGGAGGCTTTTAATGAAGAAATATGGATTCATGATATTGTTTGCAGGACTTTTGGCTGGGTGTGCTGGGACTCAGACGAAGACGGAAGCCCCGGTATCTGAAGAACGTGTTGGTGAGGAAACAGAACCGGCTCCGGTTTCGGTTGTCAATAAGCCTTCAGCAGATGACGTGCTTCGGGAATCACAGAAAGATGCAGATTTGATGATTTATGAATCCTGGCCGTTGGAAACATCACTCGATAATGACCATATCGCCAACGTCATTCCCGTTTGGATTGAAGCCATCAATAGCGCTCAGAAAACCCTCGATTTTTCTGAATATTATGCAATTACCAAATCAGGCACAGGTCTCGATAAAGTCCTTTCAGCCCTGAAAGATGCCGCCAAACGCGGTGTAAAAATCCGATTTATGGTCGATGCCAAACTCAATACGGATGCGAATGCGGAATTGCCGGAACAACTGGCGAAAATTGAGAATATTGAACTTCGCACCATTCACTACGACACAATTGCCGGTGGGGTTCAGCATTCCAAATACTTTATCGTCGATGGCGAGACTGCGTATTTCGGTTCACAGAACTTTGACTGGCGTTCATTGGAACACATCTCGGAAATGGGGGCACGCATGCGTCCGGATGCACTCGTCGAACCTCTGAAACAGATTTTTGAAATCGATTGGGCTCTAGCTGCCGATACCAATGCTGAAATCACTCAGTCTGCCTGCCCAGGTCCTGTCGATATCAATTATAAAGGCGAA
>JAZRWV010000162.1:0-2291 GCA_045599925.1 Myxococcota bacterium | reverse complement strand
GAGCTTGAGAATATCTTCGCTGATATCTTCGATTTCTTCGAGATGGACAGAGGGAACGCCGAACTGTCTGCTTAGGAAGTTCGTCATATCGGTTTCGCGGACGTAGCCAAGTTTTGTGAGCTGTCCGGAAAGTCGGCCGCCGGATTTTCGCTGTTCATTGCGAGCTGCTTCGAGCTGTGCTCCCGTGACAATCTGGCTTCGGAGTAGCATTTCACCAAGTTTTTGTTCTTTGAGCGACATGTTTTTTCCCTATTGAATATTTGGATTTCTTTGGCCTGACTATGCTTTTGGCATACGTTCAGGCTGCCACGGCTATTGCCCTGCGGGCAATACGCCGTCTGGACGGCGCTATGCTTTCGGCATACGCACCGTACTGTCTGTTTATATCTGCATCAAATACACTAAAATTACATATCAAGAGCGCCGAAACGCGTGATTTGTTCAATGCGGGCATAACGCTCGCGAATCCCGTCAACGTTGGCTCGTTTAAGCCCGTCAAGGCTGTAGTCTTCAATTGTAAAACTGGCCAGTGCCGTGCCGACGACAACGCCTTCGCGAAGAGTCGCATCATTCGCAACGCCATGACGGGCAAGTGTCCCCATCAAGCCGCCCGCAAATGTGTCACCACATCCAGTTGGATCAATGATTTTTTGCGTTGGATAGGCAGGACAAAGGAAAATACTGTCTTCGTGAAGCATGAATGCCCCATAGGCTCCACGCTTAATCACGATGGTTCTGGGACCCATCTCCTGAATCGTCCGTGCTGAATCGATGATTGACTTTCGGCCGCTTAACAGGCTCGCTTCTGCTTCATTGAGTACGAGCAGATTGATTTTGGCGAGAACCTTGCGAAGATCGGCATTTTCTGTATTAATCCAGAGATTCATCGTGTCTGCTGCGACGAATCCAGCCTGTGACTGCTCGACAACTTTGAGCTGAAGCGATGGAATGATATTGGCGAGAAACAGAAAATCACAGTGCTTCTGTTCCCTGTTCAGCTGAGGTTCAAAATCTGCAAAGACGTTCAAATCTGTACGAAGTGTCGTCGCTTCGCCGAGATCATCGCCATATGTTCCCTGCCACTGAAATGTTTTTCCTTTTCGCGTGTAAACTGTGGAGAGATCAACTCCACGTTCCGAGAGAAAATTCAATTGAGAACGATCGAAATCTTCACCAAGAACTGCAATGATTTGCGGACGACAGAGCAACCCTGCCGATGCCGAAAAATATGTTGCTGAACCGCCAAGACCTTTGCGATTTTCGGCCGATGGTGTCGATACCGTATCCAGTGCAATCGAACCCACAACGATAAGCGATGAGGCCGTATCATGCGTTTTCGCACTCAACTCTGAAGACATGTCTGGTCCTTCCTTCCACGGTGTTCGTGTCTATCTTCGTGTGTTTTTTACAAAAAAATGCGCCGGTTAAACGCATTCCAGCAGTTACGAAATTACCACATTTACCTACACATTCGCAATTGTGTTTTATTTATCTGTTACAACTCGTGTATGTGCCTCTTTTCTGCCACTTTTATTTGGATTCGTTTATGATATGAAATAATGGGTGCATAATGGGGCATTCCATTTGTTCGATAAACCCATTGGCTCGTTGCATGAGGCCAATGACTGGGAGACAGATATCGATGACATTTCAGATTTCAAAAAGACCACACTATAATCATCTGATTTCCTGGATGGCAGGCAAGCCGGATCACATCGTGATGACCGCAGATTTAACGGGATCATGCGAAGCAGACGGTTTTCGCGACACTTATCCGGAACGCTATTTTTCGATGGGAATGGCGGAACAGAATATGATTAGTGCGGCCGGTGCGATGGCTCGTGAAGGCTTTAAGCCTTATATTCATACATTTGCTGTATTTTTGACACGCCGGGTATATGACCAGGTCGCCATGAGCATCGCGTACCCCAGTGTTCCTGTGCGTTTGATGGGATTTTTGCCTGGAATAACGACACCTGGCGGTGTGACCCATCAGGCAATCGATGATATTGCCCTGATGCGTGCACTTCCAAATATGACGATTCTCGACTGCGCCGATGCAACTCAGGTCGAAGCTGTTCTCGATGCTACCGAAAAAATCGAAGGGCCCGTTTATGTGCGCATGCTTCGCGGCGAAGTTGTTCGCATTTTTCCCGAAGGAACAGCATTTCCTCTGGATTATCTCCCAATTCTTCGCCGCGATTCTGATGCCAGAATTCTTCTCATTTCGGAAGGTATCTGCACTGAATATGCCATAACCGCAACGGAATCGGAGTCCTTGAAAGGTATTC
>JAZRWV010000161.1:0-2351 GCA_045599925.1 Myxococcota bacterium | reverse complement strand
ATTTTCAAGTATTTTGCTAACGAATAAGTCTTAATTTCCTATGTAAAATAGGCGTAAATTAATATAAAAAATGAGGTTGACACCCAGAAAACGTGTGTCAACCTCACTTTTTTTATGCATATTTTACCATCGTATTGTTTTTATTATTATCTTTGTCGCGTGCAATAAATTATTTATACAATAACAGAGCGGGGTTTGTCGCGAAAAGATTCGTGGGAGACCTTTGCGAAGCTTGTGTATTAACACTACGTTCGCGTTGTTAATATTTTGCACAAATGAGTCTAACACTACGTCCGCAGTGTTAGATTCGCTGATCGTGAGACTTAACACTAGGGACGCAGTGTTAGACTCGCAGCTCTATGATACCAACACTACGTCCGCAGTGTTAGACTCGCAAAACAATAATACCAACATCGCGTCCCTAATGTCAAAATCCATTATGAAAGAAACTAAACCTTACCTTCCAGCTGTCACTTTACAGCAAGTTCTCGATTATATCCCTGGTCAGTCGGAGACATACACAGCGTCGCGCCTCGTCAATGCAGTGGCAGAAGCTCTTTATGTGACGAAGTGCATAGAGAGTAAGGAGTTGGCGGCGTATCTCGTCGTCGATGCTCGTAAGTTGGCTTATGCCATACAGCTTGAAATGGGGGTGCGGCTCATTGATGTGATTCAGTCATACCGCATCCATCAGGTGGAGGCGTATATCAAGGCGCATCCAGATGCAAAGCTCGATGACGTTGCCAAAGTTTTCGGTTATGCGAATGACTCCACATTGTGGCGCTTCTTCCAGCGCAAGCTCGGTTTGACTGTGCGAGGGGAGAAGAGCAATGCAGGGCCCGAACTGTGGCTGAAGATGCGCGAGGAAAGCAAGAAGCGTCGCAGGTTTTATCGGAATTAACGTGAATGATCGGAATTCTAACCGGGAATTGGAACTACACTTAATATTATGGGAGTAAGATTTGTTTCTGAACAAAATTGCTTTGTGTTCGATTTTGAGCATGATGGGCAGAACGATATCATAAAACTGACAGGTAGTGGCTATGAGGTCACGGCTTTCAGTCATTGTTTCTATTATGGGTATGAGTTTTCGGAGGAGATTGATGGCTCGGTTCGATCTGCATTCATCAAGCATGTAAAGTTCACGGAGCATCTGAAAGAGAACCCGGATATTACGCATTTCATCCAGAAGGCCATCGATGACCTGAGCAAAAAGATCAATCTCTATGATTATGACTTGGTGGTCATGCCTGAGTCATCGAGCAAGGTCAATCAGTATATGGTACGTTACATATATCGTTTTGCTCAGCCGATGCTGCGTAAGATGGAGCTTATCAAAGCGCTTCCAGAGAATATTTCTTTTGATATGGATGCATATTCAGAGTCATATCTTGATGCAATACTTGAGAATGGCAGGCCACGATATACCGAACCACAAAAGGAGCAGGTAAGAAATTCTATCAGTGATATGATGGATCTTATCCATAAGAAAGATTATTTTACTATTGCAAAGGACGTCAAGAAGAACCGTATGCGTCCATTCATCACAGATTTCCTGAAGTTCGCCAATGAGAAGGACGAGCTCCTTTGTAAGACCATCCGTCAGCAGAATGTCCTCGTTATTGATGATATTGCCACGAGTGGATCTACGCTCAATGAGGTGCTTCGCTCTCTGCGACTGCTTAACGAGGATAATAAGATCACCATATTCTCATTGATAGGCAGGAAGGATCTTACTATTGAGTCGATGGAATAATAACCAGATATGATTTTCAGAAACACGCACCTTATGTCGTTCAGGGAATTCTTGAATACGGGGCAGATCATGAAAGAGATTGATGGCAAGCGTCATTTCGTTACCGAACGTTTTGACCGAAGGGATGGTGAAAAGATATTCAGTCAGACTCTGGCTGCGATTTCGCCAACAGCTGATGATTACTTGAAGATAGGTTGGCTTGCAGACAAACTGAATCTGCCACAAGAGGACAAGGATCAGCTGTTTATCCGAATGGTGTTTAACTATGCTGCTGGTGTATCAGACGATCACAACAAGAACTTTTCGTTCCTCATGGATAAGTCTGGGCGTTGGCGTCTGTCTCCAGCATACGATGTAATGTTCTCGGCTAACACGTGGGAAAACTCGTCTGCTCACATCCATTGCATGGGAGTGATGGGGAAGAGGTCATCTCTTACCCTTCCTCTATGTGACAAGTATGGTGTCGATAAAAACGTTGCCGAAAAGATTCAATCTGTTTTGGATTCTCTTGTCGTTCACTAAATCAGAAAAAAAATCTTCGCATTATGCAAGCGCAGCGAATTTCTTTCAGTCAGCCCGCGCAGCGAAAACAAAG
>JAZRWV010000160.1:0-2480 GCA_045599925.1 Myxococcota bacterium | reverse complement strand
CCGTTTCGGCCAATAGCCATATCAAAAAAACAAAAAAAACGCGGCAAGGCTTATAGCCTGCCGCGTTTTACGCAGCCGTATTTCGCGTTTTGCGAAATAGGCGCGTTTTCCTGCAAAAAGATACTGAATTATTTCTTGTTGCTGACTGTAAGCTGTGGGAACGGAATTTCGATGTGAGCTTTGTCGAGTTCACGTTTTGCCTGGACGGTAAGACGTTCTTTGACACTCCAGTAATCGGGGCCATTGCACCAGCAGCGGAGCTGATAATTGACGGAAGAAGCGCCGAGGTCGAGGAGGACGACAGCGGGAGCGGGATCGAGGAGAACGCCGTCGATCTTGCAGGCAGCTTCGAGGGCTTTGCGGGTTGCATCGAGGTCGGCTTCATAAGCGACACCGACGTTGACATCGGCACGACGAATGCCTTCGGAAGTAATAGCGACGCCGTTTTTATCGACTTCAATTTTGGCCTGCATCATAACTCTCTCACGAACGGCCCAGTAATCGGCAGTTTTGCACCAGACGCGGAGCTGATAGTTGGCGGTTCCGCCAGGTGTCAGGGCGGTCAGGTAAACGGTGGCAGCATGGGCGGGATCATCTTTTCCATCAATGGCGCCTTCGACGATGCAGGCTCTTTCGAGGGCGGAACGAACGGAAGCGAGGTCAGAGGAATAAGGGACAGGGAAATCGACATCAGCCCGACGGAATGGCTGAGTGGAGCAGTTATCGATTGTTGATCCGGACAGAGCACTGTTCGGAATTGTGATGGTGCGATTGTCGAGAGTAATAATTGTAGTTGTGAAGAGGCTGATTTCAGAAACGACACCGCTCTGACCGCCACCGGTGATGAAATCGCCGAGTTTGAACGGATGGAAGACGATGAGCATAACGCCAGCAGCAAGGTTGGAGAGTGTGCCCTGGAAAGCGAGGCCAATAGCCAAACCGGCAGCAGCGAGGATGGCTGCGAATGAGGTCGTTTCAATGCCAAAGATGCTTAAGCATGCGAGAACGACGATGACGACGATGGTGTAGTAGGCGGCGTTTCCGATGAATTTAGGAAGCGGTGAAGAGCCATCATCGTGCATACCTTTTTTGACGGCACGGGCAATGAGCTTTTTAATGCCCTTAGCGACGATCAAACCGATGATGAGAAGAAGAAGAGCGCCTGCGACGCTGACGGCATAACTTAACGCCGTGTTAATCATCGGGTTGTCTGAGACTTCGGTTAATTTGGAGATTTTGCCTGCGACTTCTGTTGTCGTTTCAACAGCTTTGTCTGCGCCATCTGCCATGTCAGCAGCTGCATCGACAGCCTGAGCCATGACAGAAGTCAAACCATGAAAGAGATTTAACATTCGTTTACCTCGCTGAAATAAGGATTGCGGATCCCCATGATCCGCAAAAAACGTAGCAAGTATACGAAAAATGGCTTAAATTGTCATGCTAAATTCATCGTCTTAAGATTCCCGGTCATTTGTCATGAGTATTTCGATGATTAAGTTCATTGTTATGGACTGTTACAACCTGTATCTGTGAGGCGAACTTCCATGGATATGGTTGCGAAAGAGGGGCTGAAATGTTAGAGTAGAAATGCTGTAGGCAATAAAGGACTGGATACAGACAATGATGCTGAATGATTTTTTTAAGAAGCTTAGAAAAATCGAGTTTCGGATGCGCAACCGCAGCCAGGAAACTCTAGCGGGAACGTATCACTCTGCGTTCAAAGGTCGTGGTATGCAGTTTAGTGAGTGCAAGGAATATGAAGAAGGCGATGATGTGCGCTATATTGACTGGAATGCGAGTGCACGTCAAAACGGAATATTCGTCAAGCAGTTCATTGAGGAACGCGAGCTGAATGTCAGCATTATTCTGGATTTGTCTGAGCCGATGAGATTTGGTTCAATCGGGATGACGAAGGCAGAAAAAGCGATAGAAGCGATGTCAATCGTTGCGTTTTCAGCGCTTCAGAACAATGATAAAGTCGGCCTGTTTTTATTTAATGAAGTGGGGATGAAGTATATTCCTCAGGTTCATGGGAAATCGAACATTGTCCGATTGATATTAGAGGCGATGAAGTTTGAACCGGAGCCGGGTGAACATTGTCTGGAAGGGGTGATGGCGAAGTTGATGATGCTGATGAAGAGGCGTTCATTGGTTTTTGTCATCAGTGATTTTTTGAACCCGGATTATGAGCAGACGCTTCGCCATCTTGCGCATCGTCATGATGTGATTCCGATTGTGGTGATGGATCCGATGGAACGGTTTATGCCTGATATGGGATTAACATTTATTCAGGATCTGAATACCCATGAAGTGAAGGTTGCAGATACGGCATCTCGAGCTTTTAGAGCATATTACAGTGCTCAGACTGAATTGCGAGAAAAGGATCAGAAAGACATTTTTGATAGAGCAAATGTACCATTTGTACGGATTATGACGAATGAAGATTGTCTGAAGCCTCTTATCCGAGCTTTTGAAAGGAG
>JAZRWV010000159.1:0-12637 GCA_045599925.1 Myxococcota bacterium | reverse complement strand
AGGTGTTGACGATAACGACGCCTTTTTTGAGTCGTTTCATCGTATCGGCGTTCAGAATGTGATGCGTTTCGGGCGTCAGAGGGCAATGCAGTGAAATGACATCCGAAGTGGCGAGCAGCGTGTCGAGGTCGGTGTATTCATAATCAGCGTTGGGGACAGGATAAGGATCGTAAGCGCGGATGTGCATGCCGAAGCCACGGCAGATATTGATAAAGCACTGGCCGATCTGGCCTGTTCCGATGATGCCGACGTTTTTGTCGTGCAGATCAAAGCCAAGCAGGCCGTTGAGGGAGAAATTGTGGTCGCGTGTGCGGAGGTATGCTCGATGTGTTTTGCGGTTCAGCGTGAGGAGCATGGCCATTGCGTGTTCGGCGACGGCATAGGGGGAATATCGCGGGACGCGCACGACGTGGATGCGGCCAAAGGCATATCGCATATCGACATTGTTGTATCCGGCACATCGCATGGCGATGAGTTTGATGCCGAGCCCGGTGAGTATATCGATGGTTGCCGGGCCAATGTCGTCGTTGACGAAAGCACAGACGGCATCAGAGCCAGCTGCGAGTTTTGCGGTATCGGGCGAGAGTTTGCTGTCGAAGAATTTTAAATCATAGCCGTAGGCTTCGTTTTCCTTTTCGAGGTATTCGCGATCGTAGGGTTTGGTGTCAAATATGGCGATTTTCATGCAATTTTCCTTTATTTTTATTCGGGGAGCAGCCCCGGCATCTTTCCATTCCGGTAAAAAACTAAGCAATGCTTGTTTTTTAACCATAGGACGGTTAAACAGGATCTTAATTGGTCTTTAAATGTGCAGGGTAAGCAATGCATGGCGTGACATGATAGACCTGCGAAGCCGGTGAATTTTTTTCGCCTGCATTCACTTGATCCTGCAAAACAAGATATCTCATGGAAATATTCCCATTGGATTTATGATTGTGTTGTCATGATTTGCGGAAAAATCCCAATACAAGGGTGAGTGTTCGTGTGGGATATAAATTGTGAGAAAATAGCAGAAATAATGCCGCGTATTCCGTAGGAATAGCGGCATTGGCGAGCCGTATCGCCGAAGGCGATAGGCCGCCCGTTCCATCCAAAAAGCATAGATATTATGTTCGATTGTTTATAGATAATTTATGCTCTTTTTTATTGAGACGCAGTTTTATCATTTCACTTCAAATGTCCCGACGGTGACTTGCGCACCCGGCTTGTCAAGCCGCGCGCTGAATGTCTGGCTTTCCTGGTTTTCACGCCCCCAATTTTTGAAGACCGTCACCGTGACCGTTTCTGGACCGAATAACTCCTGCTGTACTGGCGCAAAGTATTTTGCACTTATCTCGTAAGTGCCCTTGGGGGCATGTGGCTTCATCATGACTTCTGGACCCTCTGAATTACTGGAGATAAATAGTGCACTGGAGGATGCATTATAATTGTTATTACCAATATGAATATTCAGATTGGATTCGGATTTTATGTCTTCCCAGGTCGGTTCAATGAGATGGACGTATATACGCTTCTGGTCAATTTCCCTTGAGATGACGAAGCGCAGATCGGCGTCGTGATTTTGCCGGAATTTTTTGTCAATTTCAGGGAGTTTAGGTGCGCCGTCAGGCCATTTCTGGCGTTCGCACCAGCTGGCGAGTTCGTTGAACTCATCGAAAGCAATGACAGAAATCTGGGCAGAATCTTGAATGTTGGGAATCATAGGAGTCTCAGTTGCTTTGACATAGAGTTCCAATGCCTCCTGAGCATCTTTGGCGCTGTGATATTTTTTAGCCTTTAGCGTGAGGGTTAAAGCCAAATCTCGCCAGGAATGGATATTTTCAGGATCAATATGGGCGACTTTACGCAGAACGGCTATGGCTTCGTCAAGCGCTCCCGCATCACGAAGGCGATAGGCATAGACTCGGAGCATAGTCGGGTCGCCGGTTTTCAGTTCCAACAGATAAGAAAAATACCCCAGTTCCGACAGGTTGGACAAAATGCGAAGCCCATGCTCTCGATCATTCTGTGCAAAGAAAAATGCAGCCACATCGAAATAGAATGCAGGACTATTGGCGTATTTGGGGCGTTGTTTCAGGTATTCAGAGTAATATTCATCTTTATTTGGCGCTGACATCATGGCTTTGAGATAGGGCATTTCCGGGGTCCAGCGTTCAATGCTTTCTTTGCCTACTAAAAGTCGACTTTCTTTCTGTTCTTCTTTAGGATTTTTGAGAATCACTTCAGGCTCTTCTTGGATTTTTTCTTTGTCCGTTAGCAAGAATTTATAGTTAATGTCTTTCCAAGTATGCATCTGCGATAAACTCGACCATTCAATTATCCAATCTTTCCATTCCTTGTTTTGCAGGTTCTGCCACTCCTTTATCCATTCATTATGCCCGTTGTCGGACTCTCCCTTTGCTTTCGCGTCTTCAATTTCTTGTATATATGAGTCTACTTCAATCAACTTATCCTGGATGTGCCAATTATTTTGCCTGTCATCCCAAAATATATGCAAAAATGAGTTTTCTGACGGTTCAAGCCACATATAGGGCAATGAAAGCTTGACGAGACTGGTGACAGGACTAACGATATTGAATCGACTTCCGAGTTCAACAAGTTCATCCCGGTAGATTTCTGCACACGGAGCAAGCATTGAAACGCGTTTTGCAGCCCAATGAGAGGACAACGTATTTCCTTCGGTGGCCTGAGCAAATTCGATTTGATACTTCGTGCCATCAGAAAGCGTCATCAACGCTTTATCCACCGGTTTTTCCATGCGACCGGCAATCGAAATGTGGTTCGTGGATGTGAATTCACCAAGTCCCACGACATTCGAGATTCCTTCACCGTTGAACGATATCGCATATCGGGATGTTCTGCGTAGCGCGCTGATGGCGTCCGACGCTGTTGTCTGATTCAGATCGATGATATTTTTATGGGAAATGTCGTTTGCCAAAAAGCGATTCACAGTTTTTCCAGAGAGAACGATCGTCGTGTTTTCGGCAAGTTCTTCCAACGTGTTATTCATTGTGTCCACGCTGTCGGTAAAGATGAGCGTTTTTCCGTCAAATTTCTGAGACGAGACCCAGGCGAGTGGATAGAGGTTCGTGCCGCCGTCGTAATCCAGTTTTTTGAGAGCAGACAGCAGAGCGGCACGATTGGAAAAGTTTTGTGCCGGTTCCGTGATATTGCGGAAAACATAGAGTTCATACTGTCCATTTTCGGGTAGCAGATTGATCATTTCGAGAGATTGAGCGACGTCATCTTCGGTCCGGCTTCCCGAGGCATCCCAGAGAATTCGCCAGTTCAGCGGCAATTCGGGCAAGGCTGCGTTATCATTTGTCTGCGGCAGATCAATATCGGCTGTGAAGAAATACTCACCCTGATTGTTTTCTATGCCAGTGACGACTTTTGGCATGGCTGGAATCGTCACGAGGACATTTTCCTGAGGAACCGTATCCGTTTCGTGAATTTCGGCGCGATAAACCTGATCAGCGGCCGTAAACTGACCTTTTCCAAGTCCGGTCAGAATCGGAAAAGTCGTGTTCCGCGCTGTAATCGAGATATCGCGTTTGGCGAGTTTATGTGTCGGCATGGGCAGAACGAGCAGTGCGTCACCATTCGGTGCTTTGGCGAGGGGCATCGTGTATTCGACGCGAATGTGTTGCGCGCCTTGAGCGGACGTCGGTGAAATCGGAATGCGATAAACATTCTTATCTGTCTGCTCGATGAGGCTGGGTTCGATAGCATTCACAAATTTCATCACTAAATTGTTTGCATAGTCTTGAGCCGCTGTTTTTTTATCCACAGTCAACACTTTAGCCATTTCACCGTTGACTTCGATTGCATATCCAATGACGACAGCGCCGTCCGGCAATGGGAAATCGAGCGTTCCTTCATTATTTGTCGATGAATGGTTTATGATTGTCAATTCGGTGGCAACATTTGCGTACAACCCATTAATCTCGGTATTCGCTTGATATTGACTAATTTCGAAAGGATTATTTTCATCTCCAGAGTTCTGAGTATCGATAACCTGACGAGAAGACCCAACGGGAGTAATAAATCTTTCGCTCCATCCATGCGAAACATACACTTTAGCGTTTGTTATTTCGGGTGCTGTGAGACCATTGAACACGGATTTTGAGAATTCATCGAGGGAGCTGGACGAACGAGAACAAGAGTCATAGGGGCATTCAACCTGAAATGCGATTTTTTCGTCGTCGGAAAATGTCTGAGCGCCTGTCATATCGGTATTGTCGACAGTGTGAAATATTATATCCGGCGCTGAATTTGTGGTTGTTTTATCAGAATTAACAACGGACAGGGGATTTTCAGAAGGTTTCACAAATTCTTGTTCTGCATTTTTTTTTGATGAACAAGCAGAAATAAAAGAGCAAACTACAATCAGTGCAAGAATTTTTTTCGTCATAATCACATCACCTAAAATACTTCAGTCCATTATTCGGACTAAGAATTGAAGAGTGATATATTATCATTCACAGGATTAAAACAAAAGAAAATTAGTATATTATACAGCACAGCTGAAACGATAAGCATTGCCATTCAGGCGCCACTTTGGTTGAGTATATAACAATATTATTAATTCGAGTCTTCATTCAGGGATTCGAGAAGAAAATTCATCGGTCGAAAGTCGTCATGGCACGAAATCATCGATAAAATTTAACGCGTGGCGTATTTTTGCAGAAAATAGCCGCGCGTCAGAAGCCGTATTGCCGGAGGCAACAGGCGCGCAAGTGAGCCGTAGAGACGCAAAATATGGTGATATTTGGGGGCGCGCCTTCTTTGTACGGCGCGCTTTCGGGCTATGGCGCTTTGCGCCATACGCCCTTCAATGCCTGTTTTTTGCACTTACACGACAAACCGCTTTATCTCGCATGTATGTTCTCTCGTCTTTTCGTCATAATTCACACCGACGAATAGTAGATCGCCCTGATATTGTTTGAGTGCGTTGCAATATTGCTTATTCTCAATTTGCGTCATCGCTGTTTCGGTAGTGCTGTTGCGCTTGAGTTCGACGATCATCGCTGGAATATTGGGGATATAGGGAATGAATGCAATATCGGCAAAGCCTTTGCCGCCGGGCATTTCGCTTACGACGGTATAACGGGTGTTTGCGTAAAAATAGGCAAGTCGAATGACGCTCTGAAAACAGCCTTCGTTGTTGTATTGCAAATTGGCACACAACTCTTCGTGCGAATCATTCAGGGCCTGCGCGACGGCAGCTTCATCGCCGTTTATGGTGAGATCTAATAAATTTTCAGAACGCTTCACAATACGAATGGCCTGGGTGTAGTCAGGGCTGTTTTCAATCGAATTGATCCACTCTGCACGTATTTCTTGATTTGGAATATAGCATTTGGCGTTTTTCTGATCATAAGCCAAATAGCCGAGGTGAATTAAATAGGTGAATACGTCATCTTTTGAATAGAAATCGGTCATAGTATTCATATATTTTGTAACATTGACGCTTACTTTACCGCCGGCAATCATCGATAATACGTCGTCTCGAATGCCTTCAAAATTCATCAATATATATATTTTTAATGCGTCATAAGAGCCAGTTTGCGTCCAATAGCCGCCATACTTTTTATACATCATCGCAGTGACGACAGATCGAGGATTATATAAGCTATAGTCATTGAGCCGATAGCCGTCATACCAACGTTTGCATTCCTCAAAATTCATATTATTTTCGATGCACAGCGCTTTAACTTCGTCCTCCGTAAAACCGGTAAACTCCGTAAATGGCCCTGAATCGACCATCGAATACTCCCAAAACATGTTGAGCTTGGATTGAATTTTATCGCGAACAACCGGTAAAATACCCGTAATATAGACAAGTGCAAAAGCTGGCGAAAGCGAGATATTCTTAAACATACCGTTGAGAAATCTCAAGAAGGGATTAAATATCGTCGCCTTAACCTGTTCTCGCACTAAAACATCGTATTCATCGATAATTAATACAAATTGTTCGCCAGTCTGCATGTATGCTTTCGCGATGCAGTCTTCAAGCGCGTCGTCATCATCGATACCGGCTTCGGGAAATTCGCGCATCATCTCACGACGAATTTTAGCCGTAAACAGCGGCACGATGTCTTCATCACCGTTGGAGTTGGAATAAAACGCATTCATGTCAAAACAGATCACATTGTATCGGTTTAGATGTGTTTCAAAATCGGGACATTGTGCAATTTTGAGTTTTTCGAGCAGCGGGCGCGAATTGGCCTTTTTGCTGTAATAGGCGACGAGCATGCCGCTCATCATCGACTTGCCAAAACGACGCGCACGCGAAATGCAAACATAATTCTGCTCCGTGTTAATGAGCTGATTGAGTTCGTGGATCATCATCGATTTGTCGACGTAGATCTTTGAATTCATTGATTTCTTTAACAATGCTTCACTTGGATTGACATAAAGTCCCATGATGTTTCCTCCTGTGATGTGTGGAGATGCGTCCACAACACCATATCTAGCATAAACCGGGGTTCATGGCGAGCGTATCGGGGGCAGCCGATAGCGGGATTGCTGATGTGTATTGCCCCCATCCCAATATAAAAAAGTAATTTCCGAAACCCCATCACTGGGGGAATGACGTCATTTCGGAAGTTCCGAAAGCATATATCGGAAGTAGGCAAGGCGTTTCGCATAAACGCGAGGCGTATTCGGCAAAGCCGAATAGCAGAGCGTCAAAGGGCGTATTTGCGGACAATGCCCGCAAATAGCCCGCAAGTGAGCCGTAGAGCCGCAAAACTTTGCGGCACAAGGCGAGCCCCTCCAATGCAAAACTCAGCGATGCTTTTCAAATCCTCGCCATTACTCGCTTTGCGCACATTTTTCTATTTGACTCGCCGACTTTGGCGAGCGATAGGATGCGAGCTTGAACCAGGGAGGGCATGTGCGATGAAAAGAAAAAGAAAGCGGTTTACCAAAGAGTTTTGTCAGGCCATTTGGGCGGAATTGCGGCTGATTGATGATATCATGATGACCGTATTTTTTGATGGCGATTGTGAAAATGTGCAGAAGATGATCAATATCATTCTGGAACGTGATGATTTGATCGTTAAAAGCGTCAAGACGCAGCACAAGATTGCGAATTTGAAAGGCCGCGCTGTCCGGCTCGATATTTATGCCGAGGATGCACAAGGCGGTGTACACAACATCGAATTTCAGAGAGAACGATATGGTGCGTTTCCCAAAAGACTTCGGTATAATCAGAGTCTGCTGGATGCGAATGCACTGAAAAAAGGTGAAAAAGTCGATAAACTGCCTGATGTTCACGTCATCATGGTCATGGAGAAGAACATCTTTGAACAGGGGGAACTGGGGCGGAAATATCCCCTGTATCACATCGATCACGTAGTCCGCGAAACCGGGAAAATCTTTGACGATGGTATTCACTTCATCTATGTAAATGGGATGTACCAAGGGAATGATCCCGTTGGTTTTTTGATTCAGGATTTGTTTGCAAGCAGTCCTGATAAAATGCATGACCAGTCAATGGCTGGTAAATTCAGGCAGTTAAAGAATGCAGAAATCGAACATAAGGAGCGAGGAAATATGAATTCAGCATTACAGGCACTTTGGGATGAAGCACAGGGTGAAGGCAGAGAACAAGGCAGAGAAGAAGGCAGAGAACAAGGCAGAGAAGAAATGAGAGAAGAAAAAATTCGAAATGTGAAATCTCTCATGGAGAATCTCAAATGTGATTTTGCTAGAGCCGCACAGCTGCTCGCTCTTTCCGATGAAGATAAAGCAATGATTTCAAAGGCGTTGGCTGTAAAAAATGCATGACCAGTCAATGGCTGGTAAATTCAGGCAGTTATTAGAAATGCATTGAGTCGCAGCCGTCTGATGATGTGCATTCAGGAAAACTGGTAATAAAAAGAAGCCGCGCAGAAGGGATGGAGCGTTTGAGAAGTCGACCGTAATCTTCAGTCTATTTTGTCACGCCCCATCTTGGGCAATCAATTATTCCTGGATGTAAAATCTCAAATTGAGTTCCCCTTCACCGGCGTCCCATCCGACAGAGCAGAAACCGGCGTCAGTTTTTTTGGTCAAACCATCGCCTCTGTCGCCGTCGGTAAACCCGGCGGCTTTGAGCTGATTTGTAAATTCGTTATCGATAAAGTCGAGGATATCAAAATTCTCGGTACTGTAAAAGGTGTAGGTCAGTTTTCCGGGGTCTCTGGCGTTTGGATCGTCGAGCAGATCTGTTTTGGATCCATATGGCAGGGCTTTGCCGGCTTTCATTGGGAAAATACAGGGCTGTGGAAGGCCTGCATAGAGTTTGTCTGGATCGGCTGGATTGTTGTAAGCGGCCTTGATTTTTTCTGCATCCGGTGCCGGTTTTTCGGGCGCCGGTTCTTCGGGCGGATCAAAGGTCATGAGGGCCGTTTCAACCATCAGTTTTCCCGTTTTTATTGTGTCATCACAATCATCCATCCACTCTTTGCACAAAGTGTCCGTCAGATGTACTCGAAATTCTGACGTGTCACTGAGTTTTTTCTGATAAATCGGCGGCGCTTCTACAGGTCTGTCGTTCATATAGCCGGCAGCTTCGAGGCGTTTTTTGTATTCATCGATGAATTCCTGGGTAATTTCAGAGAATTCGTAGCCATTCATGCCGGCGCCGTCATCGCCTTCTTTCCACGATTTATCGTATTTCGCCGCTTTGCCATCCTTCATTGGGAATGGCGTATCGCAGTCAAAGAAATCACGATACAGTCCATCGGGATCAGCGGGATTGGAGGGACATTCACTGACATTGGCATGGTCATTTGCCGCGTTTTGAGCAATTTCTGTGTTTGCAGCAGGCTTTGTTTCGGTGTTTGCAGCAGGGGCTTCTGGTGCCTGTGCATCGACAGCCTGGTGTTCGTCCGGTTTTGGCTGTTCAGCAGCTTTCCTGCATGAAGGTGCACAGAAAAGTAATAAAATGCAGCCGGCTTGTATCCAAAATCGGTAATTTGTCATGATAGAATGTCTCCAAAAGAATGATGAATATCAGCGGATTCTCATGAGTTGATTATGTGAGACTAACCAACTGAGTCGTTCTGTTTTAGTTAGTTTGAAGATATTTTCAATTACTAATTAAACAACTCGGGTTCTGTTTGCAGTAGTATCTCGACCAGTACTTTTTCATCAAGATATTGAACACCGTATTCGCCTTTGTATATTTTATTACTCAATTTGCTTTTATAAAAAATGTCCATTTGCTATTTGCCTTTGGCAAATACACCGGTACTTTTTCTTTGTAGCACATCCACTCATCTCCACGACAGATTCGGGCAAATCATGTTATAATGATGCACAGACATGTTGGTTGTCTGCTTGAAGTGGCAGCGAGGCATAAAACTGATTGGAACGATTTCCCCAGCGATGGAGTGTGGATATGGCAAAAGCAAAGGCTGAAAAGCCGCTGAACATCGACGACATTCTTTTTAAGTGCCGCGACATTCTGCGGCAGGCCAAAAATTCCGGTTCCTTCTTTGAAAAACGCGATCTCATGCTGACGATGATCTTTTTGCGGTTCATCGGTGAAAAATATGAGAATGGCGTGCAGGTGTTGCGCGATAAGCTCATTTCAGAAGGACTTGATCCCGATGATCCGCAGATCTTTGCCGCGTTTTTTGAAGACGCTTCTTTTGCCGACGGCACGTTTCCTCTGCCCAAAGAAGCGCAGTGGAATACCCTCATCAATACACCGGCGTCCGAGCTGAATGTCGCACTCGACACGGCTTTGAAGCGCATCGCCACCGAAGTGCCGCAGCTCAAAGGCTGTTTTGTGGAAGGTACGTTTACTGCCCGAAATCTTGCACCTAACGACATCAAAAAAATCGTCGACGAAGTTAATAAGATTTCGCACAAGCAGTTCGGTGAACATCGCGATTTAATCGGCTATGTTTATGAATACTTTTTAAAAGAATTCGCGGTGAATGCCACTAAGGAAGAAGGCGAGTTTTATACGCCACATGATGTGGTACAGCTGATCGCCACGATGGTTGAGCCGTTTGACGGCACGCTGTATGATCCGTGTTGCGGTTCCGGCGGTATGTTCATTCAAAGCACTGATCTCATTCGCGCCAAACAGGGTGATATTTCGCGCATCAACATCTACGGCCAGGAAAAAGAGCCCGCTACCTACCGCCTTGCCAAAATGAACCTCGCCCTACGTGGCCTTAGCCATAACCTCGGCAAGGAAGCGGATAACACATTTACAAGTGATCAACATAAGGGCCTGCATTTCGATTATATCATGGCCAATCCGCCGTTTAACCTCAAAGGCTGGTATAACGACAATCTCAAAAGCGATCAGCGCTGGGCCGATTTTGCGCTGCCGCCCGAGAGCAACGCAAATTATGCGTGGATTCTGCACATGCTCTCTCACCTGAAACCTGCCTCTGGAGTCGCGGGATTCCTTTTGGCAGACGGCGCATTGGGCGACAACGACGGCACTTCCCCCATCATTCGCCAAAAGCTGATCGAACAGGATCGCGTCGAAGCCATCATCGTGTTGCCGAGGGAATTGTTCATTACGACGGACATCAGCGTGACCCTGTGGATCTTGAACATGAACAAGAAAGGTGGCTCGTATCACGGGCGCACGCTGCGAAATCGTCAACACGAAATTCTGTTTATGGATCTGCGCACGTGGACCGAGAACCCCGTCAAAAACGAACAGAAAAAGAAAGTGCGCCTCGACAGCGAGCAAATTCAGCGCGCCGCCGATATCTATCACACCTGGCAAGCAAAAGGCACCGACGGCACACACTACGAACAGCCCGAGCTTTACCGCTCTGTTGGCATCGATGAACTCAAAGCCAACAATTATTCGCTCGTACCAAGCAAATACATCGAATTTATAGACCACGATCTCGACATCGATTATCCCGCCGAGATGGCGCGTATCCAAAAAGAAATGCACGACATCATGGCCCTCGAAAAACAGTCACAAAAAATGCTGCTCAAGGCGTTTAAGGGGATTGGGTATGGTATTGAATAATATGACGCAAATACTTACCCATTTGCCAGATAAGGCTGTGTATTTTCTGGGAGGGGGAAGTCTCCCCCTGCGCGGCTATTGGCAAAGCCAATACGCCGCTACCCCCTCTGCCTGCGGCGCCAGATTCCATGCTCTTACTGAAACACACTCGGGGGAATAATATGGCTTTGTATAAACTTGGGAAATATATTCACCAGTGTGAATTAAAAAACAAAAATAATATATATAATAAAAATTGTGTGATTGGTCTTTCTACAAAGAAAGAAATAACGACAACAAAAGCAGATTTAGAAGGCGTAGACTTGACTTCTTATAAATTATTTCCTCCTCAGCATTTTGCGTATGTGTCGGATACTTCAAGAAGAGGTGATAAGGTTTCTTTAGCTTTTAATAATAATGATAATATTTATCTAGTTTCTTCAATATCTACCGTATTTTATGTAAAAAACTACGAGAACCTCCTTTCTGACTATTTGTTTTTATATTTTAATCGTCCTGAGTTTGATCGTTATGCACGTTATAATTCTTGGGGAAGTGCACGTGAAACCTTTGATTGGGAAGATTTATGTAATATCGAAATAGATCTCCCTCCCTTACCCATCCAGCAGAAGTATGTGGATATTTACAAAGCGCTGGTGGCGAATCAAGCGAGCTACGAGCGAGGGTTGGAGGATTTGAAGCTGGTATGCGACGGGTATATTGAAGATCTGCGCAGAAAGATGCCTTGTGAAGCAATTGGGAAGTATATAAAATTATCAGATAGAAGAAATGATTTAAATCTATCGGTCGACGCTGTTCGTGGCTTGGCAGTGACAAAAGAAATGATTTCTACTAAAGCGGATATGGATGGCGTTAGCCTATCAAACTATAAAATTGTTCCGCCTGGGTTTATTGCTTATGTTTCAGATACCTCACGTCGCGGAGACAAAATGTCACTTGGTTTTAATAACAGTGACGAGACATATTTGGTTTCATCGATTTCAACGGTTTTTGAAGCGAATACCAGATATTTATTACCTGAGTATTTAATGCTCTATTTCTGTAGGAACGAATTTGACCGTTATGCGCGTTTTCACTCCTGGGGAAGTGCTCGAGAGACATTTGATTGGGATGAGATGTGTAACATAAAAATTCCCATTCCGTCGATTGAGGTGCAAGAAAGCATTGTAAGTATATACAATGCGTATATCGAGCGTAAGTCGATCAACGAGCGATTAAAGGCGCAGATTCGGGATATTTGTCCAATTTTGATCAAGGGATCAATCGAGGAAGCGCGCAAGCAATGTTAAACTTCGTACAGAGACAGGTGCGAATATAAGCTAGATCGAGGTAAACTTATGATGGAATTGAAAGCGCTTGCTTTGGCTGAGCATTCGCCAGTCCAGAGGCGGCCGCTTCGCGTCCGCCACCGGTTATGCACAACAGCGGCTTCCAGCCGCCGGAGATGATTCACCGTGACGACGATAAACGGCATATTGGCTATGGAAGAGCGGATTAGCAGCGGCATCCAGCCGCGTTGGCTGAGCATTCGCGAGTCCGGAGGCGGCCGCTTCGCGTCCACCACCGGTTATGCACAACAGCGGCTTCCAGCCGCCGGGGTTGATTCACCATGACGACGATAAACGACACATT